>NZ_PSWG01000002.1:145408-354408 GCF_002931195.1 Rathayibacter sp. AY1C2
CGCACGATCAGCCCTCTCCAGACGGGGGGGGCGCCGGCTTCGCGGCGACGACGTCGGGCGCGATACCGCCGGTATCGCTTCCTCCTCCGCCTTGCGGAGAACGCCGTGACGCACGATCAGCCCTCTCCAGACGGGGGGGGCGCCGGCTTCGCGGCGACGACGTCGGGCGCGATACCGCCGGTATCGCTTCCTCCTCCGCCTTGCGGAGAGCGCCGTGACGCACGATCAGCCCTCTCCGAACGGGAGCGCCGCGCAGGCTTCGCGGCGACGGCGAGGGCGCGAGATCGCCGGTACCGGCTTTGTCCTCCGCTTTGCGGAGAACATTGCGGCGCCCTCGAGCGGTCAGTTGCGGGAGATGCGGGGGGCGTAGCCGGCGTCGGTGAGGACCTGGATGACGCGGTCGGCGTGCTCGGGGCCGCGGGTCTCGACGCTGATCTCGATCTCGACCTCGCTGATCTGCAGGCCCCGGCCGTGCCGGGTGTGCAGCACCTCGACCACGTTCGCGTTCGCCTCCGAGATGAGCTCCGCGATGCGCGACAGCTGCCCCGGACGATCCGGCAGACCGATGCTCATCTTGAGGTAGCGCTCCGACGCGGCCAGGCCCCGGCTGATCACCCGCTCCATCATCAGCGGATCGATGTTGCCGCCCGACAGGATGACCGCGGTCGCTCCGGCGTCGCGGATCTTCCCCGTCAGGATCGCCGCGATGCCCACCGCGCCCGCGGGCTCCACCACGAGCTTCGCCCGCTCCAGCAGCACCAGCAGAGCCCGGGCGATGTCGTCGTCCTCGACGGTGACGACCTCGTCCACCATCTCGCGGACGATCGCGAAGTTCAGCTGCCCCGGCTTCGCCACGGCGATGCCGTCGGCGATCGTCGGAGAGATCGTGATCGCGGTCGGCTCACCGCTCGCGAGCGAGAGCGGGTACGGCGCCGCGTTGGCCGCCTGCACGCCGATGACGCGGAGCGTGCGCCCCTCCTCGGCCGCCTTCTGCTTGGCCGCCGAGGCGACCCCGGCGATGAGGCCGCCGCCGCCGATGGGCACCACGATGGTCTCGACAGCGGGGGCCTGCTCGAGGATCTCGAGGCCGACCGTGCCCTGGCCGGTGATCACGTCGGGGTGGTCGTAGGGAGGAACGAAGACCGCGCCCGTGCGCTCGGCGAACTCCGCCGCCGCCGCGAGCGCCTCGTTGAAGATGTGGCCGCTCAGCACCACGTCCGCGCCGTAGTCGCGGGTGGCTGCGAGCTTGGGCAGCGCGACGCCGATCGGCATGAAGATCGTGGCCTTGATCCCCAGCTCCCGCGCCGCGTAGGCGACGCCCTGCGCGTGGTTGCCGGCCGAGGCCGCCACGACTCCGCGGGCCCGCTCCTCCGGGGTGAGCCGCGACATCCGGAACACCGCTCCGCGGATCTTGTAGGAGCCGGTGCGCTGGAGGTTCTCGCACTTGAGGAACACGGGCGAGCCGAGGACCTGCGCGAGGAAGGTGCTCGTCTCCATGGGGGTGGCGGCGATGACGGGGGCGAGGACGGCGCGGGCCGCCTCGAACTCGTGGAGGGCGGGTCCGACGACGCGGCTAGTCTGCATGCTCTGCGGCAACTCTCTCGGGGGTTCGGGTCGGCGAGCGCCAGGCTCCGCTCGCGACGTACTTGACCATGACGTTGAGTGTGGCCACGACGGGCACCGCGAAGAAGGCGCCGGCGATGCCGCCGATGATCGAGCCTCCGGCCACAGCGAGCACGACGGCCAACGGGTGGACCTTGACCGCCGACCCCATGATCAGCGGCTGGAGGATGTGGCCCTCGAGCTGCTGCACCGCGAGGACGACGATCAGCAGGAAGAGCGCGATCAGCGGTCCGTTGTAGACCAGCGCGATGAAGACGGCCAGCGCCCCCGTCACCACGGCGCCGATGACCGGCACGAAGGAGCCGAGGAAGACGAGCACGCCGATCGGGATGGCCAGCGGGACGCCGAGGAGGAAGGAGCCGAGGCCGATGCCGACCGCGTCGACGAAGGCGACCAGGATCTGCACCTTCACGAAGTTGGTCAGCGTCACCCACCCTGCGCGACCGGCGCCGTCGACGGCTCCGCGGGCGCGGCGCGGGAAGAGGCGGACGACCCAGCTCCAGATGTTCGGCCCGTCGATCAGGATGAACAGCGTCGAGAAGAGGGTGAGCAGCACGCCCGTCAGCAGGTGGCCGACGGTCGAGCCGACGCTGAGCGCGCCGCTGACCAGCATCCCCGAGTCCTGCTGCAGGGCCGTGAGGGCCTGCTGCGCGTACTGGTTGATGTCGGTCTCGGTGAGGTGGAGCGGCGACTCGAGGAGGAAGGCCTTGAAGTCGTCGTAGGACTGCACCGTCTGCCGGCTGAGGTCGTCGAAGCCGGAGTAGACCTGGGTGACGACGAGGAAGAGGAGCCCGCCGATCACCACGACGATCCCCAGCTCCGCCAGGACGACGGCGGCCCACTTGGGCCAGCGGTGGCGCTGGAGGAAGCTCGAGAACGGCACGAGCAGGGCGGCGATCACGATCGCGAGCAGGAGCGGGATGACGATCAGCCGCAGCTCGATGACGAGCAGCACCAGCACCGCGAGCGCCGCGACCACGACGAGGACGCGCCAGGCCCAGGCGCCGGCGATGCGCATCCCGTCGCTCACGAAGGCCGAATCGGCGACGGGAGCGGGCCGGGAGGGGGCGGCCGGGGCGACGGGCGCGGCGGGCTGGACGGCGCGCGGGCCGGAGGTGCGGCGGGACCTGCCGAGTCTCATCTGCCCAGACTAGGCCCCGGCGCATACCCCGCGCGGTATCCCCGGGGAGTGCTCATGCGGCGTCGCCGACCGCCGCCTGCTCCGGTGCCGGACCGACCGCGACCGGGCGCCGCGCGGGCAGCACGCCGACCCGCTCCCCCGGCTCGAGGCGGTGCCCCGACGCGTGCTGGACGGTGACCTCCTCGCCCGTCGATAGCCGGACGGTCGAGCGCCGCACCGGCCCCAGGAAGCTCGAGGCGAGGACGACTCCGGGCAGGGAGTCGGGAGCGCCGTCGGCCACGACGGCGAGGTCCTCGGGGCGGAGGAACACCGACACGGGTCCGTCGGCCGCCGCCGCGTCGACGAGCGGCAGGCGCACACCGAGCGCGAGGACCGATCCCGACGAGACCGTCCCCGCGACCACCGTCGAGAGGCCGACGAAGCGGGCCGTGAAGGCGGTCGCCGGGCGCGCGTAGAGGTCCTCCGGTGCACCCAGCTGCTCGATCCGCCCGGCGTTCATCACCGCGACGCGGTCGGCGACGGCGAGCGCCTCCTCCTGATCGTGCGTGACGAAGAACGTGGTGATGCCGATCTCGGACTGCAGGCGCTTGATCTCGTCGCGCAGCTGGACGCGGACCTTCGCGTCCAGTGCCGACAGAGGCTCGTCCAGCAGCAGCACCCGCGGCCGCGTGACGAGGGCGCGCGCGAGCGCCACCCGCTGCTGCTGGCCGCCGGAGAGCTCGTGCGCGTAGCGGTCGCCGAGGGCGCCGAGGCCCGCGACCTCCAGCGCCTCCCCCGCGGCCGCCCGGCGCTCGCGCGCCCCGACTCCCCGGGTGCGCAGCCCGAACTCGACGTTCTCGCGCGCCCGCAGGTGCGGGAAGAGCGAGTACGACTGGAAGACCATGCCCATGTCGCGCTTCGCGACGGGGACGTGGGCGACGTCCTCCTCGTCGACGAGGATCCGCCCCGCGTCGATCCGCTCGAGACCGCTGAGGGCGCGCAGGGCTGTGGTCTTGCCGCAGCCGGAGGGGCCGAGCAGCGCGATGAACTCACCCGGGGTTACGTCGAACGAGACGCCGTCGAGCGCTCGCGCGGAGCCGTAGTGCCGCTCCACGTCGACGAAGAGCACGCGGGCGCCGGGGAGGGTGGGAGCGTTCACGAGGAGCCTTTCGAGGAGCGCGCCCGGCCCGTCGGCAGGCCGATCCGCGCGAGGCGGCCGATCCCGATCAGGAGGGCGAAGGCGAAGAGGAGGGAGAGCAGCGAGAAGATCACGGCGACGTAGGCGTCGGACTTCGACACCTGCACCAGGCCGGTCTGGAGGGTGGTGCGGCTGAGGAGCGAGGCGAGCGTGTACTCGCCGAGAACGACTGCGACGGTGATCAGCGCGGCCGCGACCAGGCCCCGGCGCAGGTTCGGCAGGAGGACCCTCCCGAGCACCGCGAGCGGGCCCGCGCCGAGCGAGCGGGCCGTCTCCGAGAGCGTCACGGCGTCGAGACCGGCGAGGTCCGCCGCCACGGCGCGGTAGGAGTAGGGCAGGACCAGCACCCCGTAGGCGAGAGCGAGCGTCCACGGCGCGGAGCCGGCGAGCTCGGTGACCACGGAGTAGACCGGCGCGAGGCCGACGACGAGGACGATGGCGGGCACGGTCAGCGGGAGCAGGCAGACCAGCTCCAGAGCCCGGCGCAGGCGTGGGAGCCGGATCTCGACGAGCAGCATCGTCGGCACCAGCAGGACCAGGACGATGAGGGCGGTGACGACGGCGAGGACCAGCGAGTTGCCGATCCCCTGGAACAGCGAGCGGTAGGCGCGCTCGTTCTCCGGGTCGAGGATCGCCGTCCAGTGCGAGAGGTCGTGGCCGCCGGCGCCGCGGAGCGTGAACTCCGCCATCGCGACGATCGGGACGGCGAACACCAGCCCGGTGATCACGAGCACCGCCCCGGACAGGAGCCGCGCGGGCCTCATCGCTGCCACCGCCGGGCCCGGCGCTGCAGCAGCGCGTACCCGGACATCAGGACCACCATCATCGCGAGCATCCCGAGCGCGAGGGCGCCCGCGAGGTTCTCGCGGCCCAGCACCGTCTCGCTGACCAGCGCGGCGCGGATCTGAAGCGGGACGATCTGCGCGCCCTGGCTGATCAGCGCCGCCGCGGTGGCGAAGGAGGAGAACGCGTTCGCGAACAGCAGCAGCACGCAGCCGAGGAACGACGGCGCCAGCACCGGGAGGGCCACGTGCAGCCAGTAGCCGAGCCGGCCCCCGCCGAGCACCGCGTTCGCCTCGGCCCACTCCGGGCGCAGACCCTCTAGCGCGGGCAGGAACGTGAGCACCATCAGGGGCACCTGGAAGTAGAGGTAGGGCAGGACGAGCCCGGGAAGCTGGTAGAGCCACACGCCGTCGGCGTAGAGGTCGACGCCCGCTCCCGCGAGGAGGGTGGTCACCAGCCCCTGCACGCCGATCGTCGCGATGAAGGCGAACGCGAGCATCACACCGCCGAACTGCGCAAGGACGCTCGCCGCCGCATCGACGACGGTCCGGAGCGCCCCGCGCGGATCGGAGCCGAGCAGGGCCAGGCACACGACCGCGCCCAGCACCGCGCCGACGACGGCGGTCACGGCCGAGAGCCCGAGCGACGCGCCGAAGGCGGACAGCACGACGGGATCCCCGAGCGCGAGCACGTTCGCCGTGGTGAAGCGGCCGTCTCCGTCCGTGAATCCGGTCGCCACGGCGAGGACCGTGGGGACGGCAAGGAACAGCAGGACGTAGAGCGCGAAGGGGGCGACGCCCAGCACGGCCGGGGTGCCGCGCCGTCCCCGGGGCGCGGACGCCCCGGAGACGGCCTCGGCGGGAGCGGTGGTCACTGGATCGCCGCGGCCCACTTCTCGGCGAGGAGCGACGAGGCCGCCTCGGTCTGCTCCTCCGTGAACTGGACGAGGTCGGAGGGAGCGGCGCCGACGGCGTCGAGCGCGTCCTGGTCGACCGTGCCGGCCTCGGTCATCGCGGCCAGGCGCACCGGGTAGGCGCCGGCGGCGAGGTAGAGGTTCTGCGCGGCGTCGGAGTAGAGGTACTCCTGCCAGAGCCGCGCGGCCGCGGGGTGCGGAGCGTCGGCGTTGACCGCCTGGTTGTAGTAGCTGCCGACGGCGGAGCCCGGGAGGACGGTCGTCGTCCACTCGCGGGTGCCCTCGTTCGCCTTCCCGGCGGCGAGGTTGTTGTAGCTCCAGTCGAAGACGACCGGGGTCTCGCCCGAGGCGATGGTGGCGTCGGTCGGGTCCAGCGGCAGGAAGTTGCCGGCGTCGTTCAGCTTCTCGAAGAAGTCGATCCCCGCCTGGACGTCGTCGGCGGAGCCGCCGGACTGGAGAGCCGCGAGCTGCACTGCGGCCGCGGCGGCTCCCGCCTGGGTCGGGTCGCCGTTGATCGCGACCGAGCCGCGGTAGTCGGCGCCGAGGAGGTCCTCGAGCGACGTGGGCGCAGGCACCGCGGCCGCGTCGAACCCGATCGACATCAGGCCGGTGTAGTCGTTCACCCAGAGGCCCGACTCCTCTTTGTTCCCCTCGGGGATGTCGTCCCAGGACTCGACCTTGTACGGCGCGAACACGTCCGTGTTCGCCAGAGCGACGGCCGGCCCGAGGTCGAACACGTCGGGAGCGGTGTCCTGCCCGGCGAGGTTCTCCGCCGTGCTGATCTCCTCCGCGGAGGAGACGTCGGGGTCGGCGGAGTTCACGGTGATGCCGTACTCGTCCTCGAAGCCGCTGATCAGCTCGCCGTAGTTCGCCCAGGTGTCGGGCAGGGCGATGACGTTGAGCTCGCCCTCGGCCTTCGCCGCCTCGACCAGGGCGTCCAGCCCGCCGAGGTCCGCGGCGGACGTGGCGGACGCCGCGTCCGCGCCGCCGCCGTAGGACGAGGCGGTGGCGCCGCCGGAGCAGGCCGAGAGCGTGAAGACGAGGGCGGTGCCGGCGGCGGCGACCGCGGCGGTGCGCGACAGGCGCTGAATGGTCAGGGGTCCTCCAGGAGTCGGGTGGGCCGCCCCGGTGGGACGGCCTCGGGCACGGTAGGAGCGCCGCGAGACGGCGAGGGAGCGCGGCGGTGAATGCCGGGCGAACGCCGGGGGCCGAATCGGGGACGGCGATGTCGGGGGCGTTCGCTAGCGTGGGCGGACCATGACCGAGCAGCTCTCCCCCGCGCTCGCGCGCCGCATCGCCCTGGCGGCGCAGGGGTTCGGCGTCCCCCGTCCCTCCCGGGTCGACGCGCGCCGGGTGCGCGCCGCCGTAGACCGGATCCGCCCGCTCCAGCTCGACTCGGTGAACGTCTTCGAGCGGAGCCACTACCTGCCGCTGCTCGCGCGGCTCGGCCCGTACGATCGCTCCCTCCTCGACGCAGCGGCCTTCTCCCCCGACGGCCCCTACGTCGAGTACTGGGCCCACGAGGCCGCCCTCGTCCGCCGCGAGGACCTCCCGCTCTACCGCTGGCGGATGGAGCACTACCGCCGGGTCCGCCTGCCCGAGCACGAGGGCTGGGCCCACGAGAACCGCGCCACCCTCGACTGGCTCCGCGCCGCGCTCGCCGACGGTCCCCTCCGCGCCTCCGAGATCGAGCACGAGGCCAACGTCCGCACGGGCCCCTGGTGGGGCTGGTCCGACATCAAGCGCGGCCTCGAGGTCCTGTTCCGCTGGGGCGAGGTGGTGACGGCGGGGCGCACGCGCTTCGAGCGCTCCTACGGTCTCGCCGAGCGGCTCCTCCCGAGCGCGGTGCTCGATGCCGTCGTGCCCCTCCCCGACGCCGTCCGCGAGCTCGTGCGCCGGGCGGCCCGGGCCCATGGGATCGGCACCCTCGGCGACCTGGCCGATTACCACCGGCTGCTCCAGTCCCCCACGCGCGTCGCGATCGACGAGCTGGTCGAGGCGGGCGAGCTCGAGCGCGTCGAGGTGCGCGGCTGGGAGCGGGGCGGGCGACCCGTGCCGCTCTG
This sequence comes from Rathayibacter sp. AY1C2, assembly GCF_002931195.1. Taxonomy (NCBI): domain Bacteria; kingdom Bacillati; phylum Actinomycetota; class Actinomycetes; order Micrococcales; family Microbacteriaceae; genus Rathayibacter; species Rathayibacter sp. AY1C2. Next base: position 153,109 of record NZ_PSWG01000002.1, read on the forward strand.
GCGGCACGTCGATGCCCGACGCCCCCGCACGCTCCGGGCGGACGCGCTCCTCTCGCCGTTCGACCCCGTGGTCTGGCACCGGCCGAGAGCCGAGCTGTTCTTCGGCTTCCACTACCGGATCGAGATCTACACCCCGGCCGAGCAGCGGGTCCACGGCTACTACGTCCTCCCCGTGCTCCTCGACGACGTGATCGCTGCACGGGTCGACCTCAAGAGCGAGCGCAAGTGCCGGGTCCTCCTCGTGCAGGCCGCCTGGCTCGAGCCGGGGGCCCTGGCCGACACGCCGGAGCGGCTCGCCGCACTGCTGGTCGAGGCGGCGGCCTGGCAGGGCCTCGACGCCGTCGAGGTCGTCGGTCGCGGCGACCTCGCGGCCGCCCTCGCCGCAGCACTGAGGAGGATCGCGTGAGCGCGCCCGGCGGCGTCCTGGCGCTTGCGCTCTCGGAGCGCTGCGTCGCCCGTCTGCTCGAGCGCGGGAGCGTCGTCGGGGTCGGCACGGGCGAGCTCGCCCATGCGGCCGGCGTCTCCCTCCGGACCTTCCACCGGTACCTCGGCGGGAAGGAGGACTGCGTGCGCCCGGTGCTCGCCGCCGCGATCGCCGCGATGGGACGCGCCCTCCTCGAACGACCGGCCGCCGAGCCGCTGAACGCGGCGCTCGGTCACGCCTTCGCCGCGGCGGCCTCCGGTCCCCAGCTCGACCGCACCCTCCGGCTGATCCCCCTGCTCACCGAGACCTCGGCGATGCGCGCCGTCTGGGCGCAGTCGCTGCACGACGGCGAGGAGGCGCTGACGCCGTTCCTCGCGGAGCGGATGGGGCTCGGCCGCACGTCCCCGCACCGGGCGGCCGTCCTGGCCACCGTCGTCCTCGCCCTGGTCCGGCGGGCGCTGGTCGACGCGGCCGCGAGCGGCATCGACCCGGCGCCGGTCTTCGCCGAGTACCTGACGACCGTCGACGGCGGTCCGCTCGCGGCTCCGACCGGATGACGTCCCGTCCGGCGCGGTGACGCGTGCCCCGCTGCCCGGGGTGAGATCCGGGCGGGCGGCGATCGGCGACGGGGCGGCCGCCGGATCGGCCTGCTAGAAGCGCGAGCCCATCTCGGAGAGGCGGGCGACGCGGTCCGCGATCGGCGGGTGGGTCGCGAAGAGGCGCGCGACCACTCCCGGCTTCGACGGGTCGGCGATCCAGAGGTGCGCCATCGAACTGTTCTGCCGCTGCATCGGCCGGCCCGCGGACTCGAGCTTGAGCAGGGCGCGGGCGAGGGCGTCGGGGTGGCGGGTCGTCAGCGCGCTGGTCGCATCGGCGAGGTACTCGCGCTGACGGGAGATCGAGAGCTGCACGACCGAGGCGACGATCGGCGCGAGGACCATCGACACCAGCCCGACGATCAGGAGCGCCGGGTTGCCCCCGCCGTTGCCGTTGCCGCCCCGCCCGAAGAAGGCCAGGCGGAGGAAGGCGTCCGAGAGGAAGCCCACCGCGACGACGAGACCGAAGACGATCATCGAGACGCGGATGTCGTAGTTGCGGACGTGGCCCAGCTCGTGGGCCATCACGCCCTCCAGCTCGGCGTCGTCCATGATCGCGAGCAGGCCCGTCGTCGTAGCCACGACGGCGTGCTCGGGATCACGGCCGGTCGCGAACGCGTTCGGCGCCGGGTCGTCGATCAGGTACACCTTCGGCATCGGCGTGCCCGTCGCGATCGAGAGGTTCTCGACGATGCGGTAGAGCCTCGGCTCGTCCGCCCTCTCCACCGCCACGCCGCCGCTGAGCGCGACCGCCTGGCGAGCGGCGAAGAAGTACTGGACGAACGCGTACCCGGCGGCGATCACGAGCACCACCACGACGATCGTCGTGCTGCGGTAGACCGCTGCCGCCAGGGCGCCCAGGCCGCCGATGATCGCCAGGAACAGGACGAGGATCAGGACCGTGTTGCGCTTGTTGCGGGCGATCGCGCTGTACACGGCGGCTGCCTAGAACTGGACGCGCGGGGGCTCCGAGATCGCGGCGAGATCGCCGACCTCGAAGAACTCGCGCTCCGAGAAGCCGAGCCGGCGCGAGAAGAGCGTGTTCGGGAAGACCTTCACCTTGGTGTTCATCTCGCGCACGCCGCCGTTGTAGAAGCGCCGGGCCGACTGGATCTTGTCCTCGGTGTCGACCAGCTCGCCCTGCAGCTGGAGGAAGTTCTGGCTCGCCTGCAGCTGGGGGTACGCCTCCGCGACCGCGAAGATCGACTTCAGCGCACTCTGCATGTGGTCCTCGGCGACCGACGCCTCCGCCGGGCCCTGGGCCTGGAGCGTCTCGGCGCGAGCCTGCGTCACCGACTCGAAGACCTGGCGCTCGTGCGAGGCGTAGCCCTTCACGGAGTCGATCACGTTGGGGATCAGATCCGCACGGCGCTTCAGCTGGACGGTGATGTCGCTCCACGCCTCGTCCACGCGGACGTTGAGGGTGACCAGCGAGTTGTACGTCGCCCAGAGGTAGACCCCGAGGATGACGACGAGCGCGACGACGACGATGAGCGGGACGAGCCATTCCATGCCGTCCAGTGTAGGGACGGCGCGCTCCCCGGCACCTGTCGATGAGGCGCATTCGCAGGGGCGGGTCGGCCCTACTTGAGGGTCTTCTGCAGCAGGACGGTGCTGAGCCAGCGCTCGAACTTGAAGCCGACGCGGCCCATCCGGCCGACCTCGACGAATCCGAACTGCGCGTGCATCGCCAGCGACGCCTCCGCGCCCCTGTCAGCGATGACGGCCATGATCTGACGGATCCCCACGGCCTTCGCGCGCTCGAGGAGCTCGGCCATCAGCGCCCGGCCGAGGCCCTTGCCGGTGGAGGCCGCCCGCAGGTAGATCGAGTTCTCCACGGTGAAGCGGTACGCCCGCTTGGAGGACCACGGCGACACCATCGCGTAGCCGAGGATCTGGCCCGACGGCGAGACGGCCACGATGAAGGGCAGCCCGAGCTTCTGGTTGCGGGTGAACTTCGTCCGCCACTCCTTCAGCGTCGAGTCGTCCTCGTCGAAGGTCACCACCGTGTTGCGCACGTAGTGGTTGTAGATCTCGCGGATGTCCGGGAGGTCGGCGTCGCGGGCGTCGCGGATCTCGAACGAGAAGCCGGGCTCGGGAGGCGGTGCCTTCCGCAGGTGCGGCGGCAGGACGCGCCGGCTCTCGTACTCTTCCTCAAGCATCCGGCTCCCCTTCGGCTCCGCCCATCGATCCGGGCCAGCGTAGCCGCCCCGCGGGCGAGCGCCCGGTCACGCGAGAGCGCTCCAGTCGACCGGCTCCGCGCCGCGCTCCTCCAGAAGGGCGTTGGCGCGGCTGAACGGCCGGGAGCCGAAGAAGCCGCGCGAGGCCGACAGCGGGCTGGGGTGCGCGCTCTCGATCACTCCGGCCTCCCCCAGCATCGGGCGGAGCGACGCGGCGTCGCGGCCCCAGAGGATCGCGACGAGAGGCGCGTCCCGGGCGGCCAGCGTGCGGATCGCGTGCTCGGTGACCGCCTCCCAGCCCTTCCCGCGGTGCGAGGCGGGAGAGCCGGGGGCGACGGTGAGGACCCGGTTGAGCAGCATCACGCCGCTCGAGGTCCAGCCGCTGAGGTCGCCGTGCTCGGGCGGCTCGACGCCGAGGTCGTCCCGGAGCTCGCGGTGGATGTTCTGCAGGCTCCTCGGCAGCGGGCGCACGTGGCGCTCGACCGCGAAGGACAGCCCGATCGGGTGCCCGGGCGTCGGGTACGGGTCCTGTCCGACGATGAGGACGCGCACGTCCGCGAGCGGTGCGGCGAAGGCGCGGAGCACGTCGCGGCCCGCGGGGAGGTAGGGCCGACCGGCCGCGACCTCGCCGCGGAGGAAGTCGCCCATCGCGGCGATGTCCCCGGCGACGGGGGCGAGGGCCTCCGCCCAGCCCCTGTCGATCAGTCCCGAGGCCGCGAGCTCAGCGAGGTCCACCGGGTCAGCCCGCCGCGAGCGTCGCGACGACGACTCCGGCGTCGCTGCCGCTCACGCGCCACACCGAGCCGGCGCCGCCGACGCGGAGCGCGCCGGTGCCGACGATCAGCACGGTGGACTCGTCGAGCGCGACGCCGCCGTCGACCAGGCCCGCCTCGACGGCCGCGACCAGGCGGCCGAGGGTCCCCCATTGCGCCGCGTGCACGTCGACCGTCACATCGATGAGGCCGATGCCCTCGAGCACCGTGACCTCGTCGAGCTCCTCCGCCGCGCCCTCCGGGACGACGGCGACGCCGCCGATCCGGTGGCCGCCGACGAGGGCGCGGTCGGCCGCGACGGCGGCTCCCGCCGAGTAGCCGGCGTACGGCACTCCGGAGGAGACGAGATCGCGCAGCCGCGGGAAGCAGGCCTCGAGCGCGTCGCGGTAGGCCGGTGTCAGCCCTCCGCCGACGAAGATCCCGTCGACGTCGTCGAAGACCGCGGGATCGATCCGGCCGCCCTCCGGCTTCATCACGGCGAACGCGTCGAGCGGGCCGACCGTCGCGAGCAGTGCCGCGTAGCCGGCGTAGGCCTCCGGGCCGAGCCCGTCGTGGACGACGACGATCGCGATGCGCGGGCCCTCGATCCGGCCGGCGTCGACCGCGTGGGCGCGCGCCTCCGCGAGGAACGCCCCGTACAGCTGCTGGTCGTGCTCGACGCCGCCTCCGCCGCCGATCAGGTGGACGCTCACTCGTCGTCCTCGGCGAGGGCTCCGTCCACCGGGGGCAGAGCCGACCAGGGGAAGACGATCCAGCGCGGGGTGCGGCGCCAGAAGAAATCGGGCTCGAGCACCGTGCGCGGCTTCGTGTAGAGGGTCACGGTGCGCACCTCGGCACCCATCGCGCGGATGAGCTTCACCGAGAGGGCGAGGGTGTGGCCGGAGTCGGAGACGTCGTCGACCAGGAGGATGCGCTTGCCGCGCACGGACGCCTCGTCGAGCAGCGGCGGCAGCACCACGGGCTCCGCCAGGCGCGCCTCGACGCCGGTGTAGAACTCGACGTTCAGCGCGCCGCAGCTCTTGATGCCGAGCGCGTAGGCCACGGCGCCCGCGAGGAGCAGACCGCCGCGCGCGATGGCGACGACCAGCTCCGGCCGGTAGCCCGACGCGACCACGTCGTCGGCCAGGTGCCGAGCGGCGTCGCCGAACTCGAGCCAGCCGAGCACCTCCTTCTCCGTGGCGGCGAGGAGGGCGGCGGAGTCGTCGGCGTCGGAAACCATGAGGGACAGGCTAGGCCGTCGCGGGCCTCCGCGTCACATCGGTCAGGCGCGCGGGGCCAGGGGTCCCTTCGCGACCTTGTGCGGGGCCGCCTGCGCGACCGGCTTGATGGTCACCAGGTCGAGGTTGACGTGGGCGGGGAGCTCCACCGAGGAGACGATCGCAGCGGCGACGTCCTCCGCGACGAGCGGGTCGGGGACCTCGGCGTAGACCGCGTCGGCGCGCTCCCGGTCGCCGCCGAAGCGGACCAGCGAGAACTCGTCCGTGTGCACCATGCCCGGCGCGATCTCGATCACGCGGATCGGCTCGCCGGCCAGCTCGAGCCGCAGCACGGCGACCAGCGCGTGCGCGGCGTGCTTGGCGGCGTTGTACCCGCCTCCGCCCTCGTAGGCGACGTGGCCGGCGATCGAGGTGACCGTCACGATGTCCGCGGAGGTGCCGCTCCCCCGGATCCCGGCGCGCAGCAGCGGGAGCAGCGCGCTGGTCACGAGCTTCACCGAGAGCACGTTGATCTCGAACATGCGGCGCCAGTCCTCGGGGTCGGACTTCTCGACCGAGTCGAGTCCGAGCGCACCGCCCGCGTTGTTCACGAGCGCGTGCACGGGCCCGGAGGAGGCGAGGTGGTCGCGCAGAGCGTCGACCTGGGCGGCGTCGGTGAGGTCGGCGGCGAAGTACCCGGCGCCGGTCTCGGCGGCGAGCGCCTCCAGCCGGTCGCGCCGGCGCGCGACGGCGACGACCTCCCAGCCGTGCTCGCGGAACAGGCGGACCGTGGCCGCCCCGATCCCTGAACTCGCTCCTGTCACGACAACGCGTCGATCCACGCCCGTCCCCTTCCGTCAAGCCTCGGACACCCTCGACTCCGTCGTCGCAGCCCAACGCTAGTCTGGCCGCGTGCCGCCCGCCGACCCGGTTCCCGCGACCGCCGGGACAGCCGTCACCCCGAAGCGCCGCGTGCCCCTCTGGGACAACGCGCGCTTCGTCTGCGTGACCCTCGTCGTGATCGGGCACGGCGTCCAGAGGCTGACGGCCAACTCCGACACCTCGCTCATCGTCTACCTGACGATCTACGCCTTCCACATGCCGGCGTTCGCGATCATCTCGGGCTACTTCTCCAAGAGCGGCGCACCGAGCGGGCGCGCGATGCGGCGGGTGCTGACCGACATCCTCCTGCCCTACCTGATCATGGAGACGATCTGGACCCTGGTGCAGTTCCTGGTCGAGGGGAAGCAGGAGTTCAACCCGACGAAGCCGAGCTGGACGCTGTGGTTCCTGCTCGCGCTGGGTATCTTCCGCCTCGTCCTCCCCTACCTGGCGCTGCTGCGCTGGCCGCTGCTGATCAGCGTGGTGCTCGCGGTCGGGGTCAGCTACTACGACAACATCGACTCGACCTTCTCGCTCGCACGCGCGATCGGGATCCTGCCGTTCTTCGTGTTCGGCTGGCGCCTGCGCGGCTTCGCCCCCGGCGGCCGCTCCGCCGTCGAGCGCTGGCTCGATCAGCCGCCGTCGCGGGTCCTCCTCGCCCGGATCCTCGCCGTCGTCCTCTTCGCGGTCACGGCGGTCGTCATGACCGTCAACATCGAGGCGTTCCGAGCGGCGGACCTGCGCTACTGGTTCTTCTACGACCGCCCCTACGACGCCCTCGGCGAGACCCAGTGGTGGGCCGGGCTGGTGCGGCTGGCCCTGATGGCCGGAGCGGTCGTGCTCTCGCTCGCGCTCTTCGCGCTGGTTCCGCGCCGCCGCACCCCGCTCACCGCCTGGGGGCAGTCGACGATGTACGTCTACCTCCTCCACAGCTTCGTCCTCTATCCGCTGCGGGAGTCCGGGATCCTCTCGCGGACGGAGAGCACGCTCGCCCTCGCGCTGATGATCGTGTTCTGCATCGCGGTCTCGGTCGCGCTCTCACTGGGCTGGACCCGCACCGTCTTCCACCGGCTGGTCGAGCCCCGCGCGGCCTGGCTCTTCGCCCCGGCGGCCGACGAGAGGCCTCCGCGCCCGGACCGCGCAGACCCCACGGGCGCCAAGCGCGACCGGCAGCCCGAGCGGCGCTGACGGCCGTTACCCCGTGTGTCGGCGGTCCTGGCCGCCCGGCGGGCCCCCGCGTACGCTCGTCGCGACGGAGAACGGCCCCGTCACCGACCCCGACGATCCGATGGGAAGCACCATGACCGACTCCGAGAAGTGGCAGTTCGAGACCAAGCAGATCCACTCGGGCGCCGCGCCGGACCCGGTGACCAAGGCCCGCGCGACGCCGATCTACCAGACCACCTCCTACGTCTTCGACAACGCGGAGCACGCCCAGAACCTGTTCGCGCTGGCCGAGTTCGGGAACATCTACACCCGCATCCAGAACCCGACCCAGGCGGTCGTGGAGGAGCGGCTCACCGCCCTCGAGGGCGGCTCCGGCGCCCTGCTGCTCGCCTCGGGCCAGGCCGCCGAGACCGCGGCCGTGCTGAACATCGCCCAGGCCGGCGACCACATCGTCTCGTCGTCCTCGATCTACGGCGGCACCTACAACCTCTTCAAGTACACCCTCGCCAAGCTCGGCATCGAGACGACCTTCGTCGAGAACCAGGACGACCGCGAGGAGTGGCGCCGCGCCGTCCGTCCGAACACGAAGCTGTTCTTCGCCGAGACCGTCGGCAACCCCAAGATCAACATCCTCGACATCCGCTCCGTGGCCGATGTCGCGCACGACGCCGGCGTGCCCCTGATCGTGGACAACACCATCGCGACGCCCTACCTGATCCGCCCCTTCGAGCACGGCGCGGACATCATCGTGCACTCGGCGACGAAGTTCCTCGGCGGCCACGGCACGGTCATCGGCGGAGCGATCGTCGACGGCGGCCGCTTCTCGTGGACCGCGAACGCCGAGCGCTTCCCCGGCCTCACCACGCCGGACGAGTCCTACCACGGTGCCGTCTACACCGACGCGGTCGGCGACTCCCTCGCCTACATCATCAAGGCCCGCGTGCAGCTGCTGCGCGACCTCGGCGCCTCGATCGCCCCGGCGAGCGCCTGGCAGCTCATCCAGGGCATCGAGACCCTCTCGCTCCGGATCGAGCGCCACGTGCAGAACGCGCAGGAGATCGCGGAGTACCTCGAGAACCACTCCGACATCGCCTCGGTGAACTACTCGGGCCTGCCCACCTCGCCCTGGTACGCCGCGGCCAACCGCTACGCGCCGAAGGGCGTGGGCGCGGTGCTCTCGTTCGAGCTCAAGGGCGGAGTGGACGCCGGCCGGGCCTTCGTCGACTCGCTGGAGCTGTTCTCGCACCTGGCCAACATCGGCGACGTCCGCTCGCTCGTCATCCACCCCGCGTCGACCACGCACTCGCAGCTCTCGCCCGAGCAGCAGCTGACCGCCGGCGTCACTCCGGGCCTGGTGCGCCTGTCGGTGGGACTCGAGAACGTCGACGACCTCCGCGCCGACCTCGACCAGGCCCTCCGCGCCGCGCGCGCCGTCGTCGAGGCCTCCCGCGCGAACGCCTGAGGCCCCTCGGCGCCCTGACGGGGTCCCCGTCCTCGGGGATCGCGTCAGGGCGCTCCGCGCGCGGGCGGAGGAGCGCGGGAGCAGGGCGTAACAAACGGCTCCGCCCCGCGGCGCTCTGACACGATGGACAGCGCTATGGACTGGCAGCAGACACTCGAGGACACGGTCCCGTCGGCGTTCGTCACCGAGCGCCAGCTCCTCTCGGTCATCGGCAAGCCGCCCGCCACCGGAGCCTGGCGCGACGGCGACCACCCGGGCGGACGCCGCTTCGTCGACCTCGGCCCGTTCGACTTCGAGGCGGGCGGCCGCCTCCCCCACGCCCGCATCGCCTACGAGAGCTGGGGCGCTCTGAACGAGCGCCGCGACAACGCCGTCCTCGTCCTGCACGCGCTGACCGGCGACTCCCACCTGCTCGGCCGCGGCGATCCCGGCCACGCGACGGACGGCTGGTGGTCGGGACTCGTCGGCCCCGGCCTCGTGATCGACACCGACCGCTTCTTCGTGGTCGCCCCGAACATGCTCGGCGGGTGCCAGGGCTCCAGCGGTCCCGCGTCCCTCGCCCCGGACGGCCACGAGTGGGGCGCACGGTTCCCGTACACGAGCATCCGCGACCAGGTGCGGGCGCAGGTGCAGTTCAGCGACCTGCTCGGCGTCGAGCGCTGGCACACCGTCATCGGCGGCTCGATGGGCGGGATGCAAGCGCTGGAGTGGGGGATCGACCACGCGGAGCGGGTCGCGCGCCTCGCGGTCCTCGCAGCTCCCCCGCGGGCCACGGCCGACCAGATCGCCCTCAACTTCGTGCAGCTCGAGGCGATCCGCAACGACGCGGCCTTCGCGGGCGGCTCCTACTACGACGCGGGCGACGGCCAGGGCCCGTACCACGGCCTCGCGCTCGCCCGCCGGATGGCACTGCTCAACTACCGCAGCCCCTCCGAGCTCAACGACCGCTTCGAGCGCAGCTGGCAGTCGGGGCTCAGCCCGCTCGGCGGCGGCGGCCGCTTCGCCGTGGAGTCGTACCTCGACTTCCACGGCAACAAGTTCACCCGCCGCTTCGACGCGAACAGCTACATCACGCTGGTCGAGGCGATGAACTCGCACGACGTCGGCCGCGGCCGGGGCGGCGAGGCGGCCGCCCTCTCCCGGATCACCAGCCCGACCCTCGTCCTCGGCATCGACAGCGACCGGCTCTTCCCGGTCGAGGGCCAGCGGATCATCGCGGCGCACGCTCCCGGCGCTCTCGACGGCGGAGAGGTCGCGGTGATCACCTCGACGTTCGGCCACGACGGGTTCCTCATCGAGGACGACGCGGTCGGCGCGCACCTCGCCCGGCTGCTGGCGCATCCCGCGACGGCCTGACCCGCCCGACTCCGGCGCGGTTCGACGCCCCGAACCGCGCCGACCGGCCCGGCCAGTGGCTATCGTGAGACGGGGGCCAGCCCCGCGCCACGACCGGAGGGGGCCAGAGCGTGCCGATGATCCGCAGCGCCCGCGAGCGCGATCGGCTGCTGCGCCACTCCGCCTGCGGGATCGGCCTGCTCACGGAGGCGGGGGGGCTCGGCATGGCCCTCATCCCCGGGACGCTCCAGCCCGCCGCCGTGCCGTTCGCCGTCGCGCTGCTCCTGGGCATGATGGCCGCCCACGTCGAGCTCGCCCGGACGGGGCGCCGCAGCCGCGTGATCACGGTCGCCGTCGGCGGCCTGCTGCTGGGCTGGGGCCTCGCCCTGGGGCTCGCTCCGGGCGCCGACTTCGCCGGGTTCGTCCTGGTCAACACCGCGAACGCCGTGACCGCGAGCATCGCCGTGGTCGTGACGACGTCCGCGCGCCGACTGCTCCTGCTGCTGCCGGTGCTCCTCCCGAGCCTGATCCCGTCGGTGCTCGTCTCGAGCGGCACCATGATCCCCACCGTGGTCGTCCAGAGCCTGCTGCCCTGGGGCACGCTCTGCGGATTCGCCCTCTGGATCGGCACAGCGGTCCCTCGGGTGGTGCGGCGGATCGACAGCATCGGCAACGCGCACCGTGTGGAGCGCCTCGCCAGCGAGACGGAGGCGCAGCGCCGGCAGGGTGCGCGGCTCCTGCACGACACGGTGCTGGCCACCCTCACGCTCCTCGCGCACTCGGGCCGCGGAGTGTCGGTCGACGCGCTCCGGCAGCAGGCGGCGCAGGACGCGCAGCTCCTGCGCCAGCTCCGGCTCGGCGGGACCCCCACCCCGAGCGCGTCCGGCTCCTACCAGCTGACCAGCGTCACCTCCGCCCCCGCGGCCAACACCCTCGAGACCGTCCGCAACCGCTTCGGCCGGATGGGGCTCGACGTGATCTGGCACGGCTCCGGCCAGGTGGCGCTCACCGGCGCGGCCCTCGACTCCTTCGTCCTCGCCCTGGCGGAGTGCCTCGAGAACGTGCGCCGCCACTCCGGTGTCGCCTCGGCCGACGTGACGATCACCGAGGACGAGACGACCGTCCGCGCGATGGTCACGGACGCGGGCGCGGGCTTCGACATCGCGACCGTCCCCGACACGAAGCTCGGCTTCAAGGAGTCGGTGATCGCCCGGCTCGGCGACGTCGGCGGCCGCACCAGACTGTTCAGCGCCCCCGGATCGGGGACGACCGTGGTGCTGGAGGTCCCGAAGTGAGCCCCGCACCGGAGTCGCGGGCCCCGCTGCTGGGACGCGTGCCCGCGACGCACGGCCGCTCCTCCCGGTCCGCCCGCTCGGTCCGTCGCCAACAGGAGGGGCTCGGCACCAACTACCTCGGCAGCGGCCTCAACGGCATCGCCGCCGCGATCCTCGCCTACGAGCTGCTGATCTTCCTCTCGACCTCCGCCCGCTACAGCGACCTCGCACCCGCGGCGATCGCCTGGGTCCTCGTCGTCCTGGCCTTCGGATCCACCGTCCTCGCGATCCACCTCGGCGGACGCCGCCTGCCGCTCCCGGTCTACCTCTGCTTCCTCGTCGCCGTCGGAGCGGCCGTCGTGCTCGACCTGGTGGCCGTGACCGACTCCGGCGCGGCCCGCACCGTCCCCACCGCCGCGGTCGCGGGCGCCGTCGCGCACGCCGCGCTGATCGTCCACCGGCGCGGGATCGAGATCCTCGCGGTGAGCGCCCTCGTCGCGATCGCCGAGGTGATCGCGTTCCTCTCGATGGAGTCGGGCGGCGCGGGCGCGCTCTCGGTGCGCATCAGCGCCCTCGTGGTGACGATCGCGCCGGCCGTCGTCGTGGTCGTGATGATGCGCGGATTCCGCCGGATGGTCCAGCTCGAGATCGACCGCGCCCTCGTGCAGAGCACCACGCTCGGCCCGCGCTACGCGGTCGGGATGCTCGCCTCGGAAGAGCTCGCACGGCTCGACCTCGCCGCCGAGCGCCTCCTCGCCGAGGTGGGCGACGGCTCGGTCCGCCTGCCCCTCGACGCCCAGCGCGCCGCCCACGCGACCTCGCTCGCCACCCAGCTCCGCCTCCACCTCATCGAGGGGCGGCGCGAGACCTGGCTGCACCACGCCGTGCTCGAGTCCGAGCTGCTCGCGCCGCTCGTCGAGCTCGACGACCCGGACGGCACCGCCGGACTCCTCGGGCACCAGCAGCGCGACGGGCTCCTCTCGGCGATCTGGCTGATGGCCGACAGCGCGACCGGGCTCGCCGTGGTCCTCCACGTCGAGTCGGGCAGCCCCCGCGATCCCGGAGCCGGGACGGCCGCCCGAGGACTGCTCGTGCCGATCACGCTCCGCTCCTCAGGCGCGCCCTTGCGCGGCGTCGATCCTGCGACGTGGGAGGCTATCGCTCAGGTCGGCGTCTTCCGCGACACCTCGCGCGACGGGGAGCTCCGGATCGAGATCGACTGCCTGGTCGAGAATCCCGCCGACCGGTGAGCAGCCGCCGAGAGACCGCCGACCGAAGGACACCGATGACACTCACCGCTGACGCGAAGATCACTCTCGCGGTCGTGGACGACCACAAGATGCTCCTCGGAGCGCTCACGGAGTGGATCCGCGGAGCCGCCTCCGACATCCAGCTGGTGGCCGCGGTCGCCTCCTGGCCCGAGCTGCTCACGCACCCCGAGTTCCCCGTCGACGTCGTCCTCCTCGACCTCGACCTCAAGGACAACATCCCGATCTCGGTGAAGCTCTCGACCCTCAAGACCACCGGGGTGAAGACCGTGCTGATGAGCACCTACTCCGAGCCCGCCGTGGTCCGCGAGGCGCTCGCCTCCGGAGCCCTCGGCTACCTGGTGAAGACCGAGGACGCGGACATGATCGTCGAGGCGATCCGCGCGGCCAAGGACGGCCACTCCTACATCTCGCACGAGCTCGACATGGCGCTCTCCACCGGCGACTCCGACGGAGCGCCGAAGCTCAGCGCGCAGGAGCGCCGAGTGATGGCCCTCTACGGCGGCGGCGAGCCGGTGAAGTCGGTCGCGTTCGAGCTGGGCATCTCGGAGGAGACGGCGAAGTCGTACCTCAAGCGGATCCGCGAGAAGTACCGCGTCGTCGGCATCGACGTCGGCACGAAGGTGGCGCTCCGCAAGCGCGCCATCCACGACGGGATCCTCATCGAGACGGACTGAGTCCTCTTCCGTGGCGGTCCCTGCCCGCCACGGCGCGGTCGGCTTCACGACGTGGTGCGTTCCGCGGAGCGAGGTGCGTCGCCCGGCATCGATCCGCTGGCACGCGGATCGCTGTCGTCGGGCTCCAGGGGGGCGGCAGCCCCGCCCGCCGCGGCGCGGTCGGCTTCACGACGTGGTGCGTTCCGCAGAGCGGGGCGCGTCGCCCGGCATCGATCCGCTGGCACGCGGATCGCTGTCGGCGGGCTCCACGAGGGCGCTGCGGTCGCCGCCCGCCGCGGCGCGGTCGGCTTCACGACGGGGTGCGTTCCGCAGAGCGGGGCGCGTCGCCCGGCATCGATCCGCCGGCACGCGGATCGCTGTCGGCGGGCTCCACGAGGGCGCTGCGGTCGCCGCCCGACACGGCGCGGTCGGCTTCACGACGGGGTGCGTTCCGCAGAGCGGGGCGCGTCGCCCGGCATCGATCCGCTGACACGCGGATCACTGTCGGCGGACTCCACGAGGGCGCTGCGGTCCCCGCCCGACACGGCGCGGTCGGCTTCACGACGTGGTGCGTTCCGCGGAGCGAGGTGCGTCGCCCGGCATCGATCCGCTGACACGCGGATCACTGTCGGCGGACTCCAGGGGGGCGGCGGTCCCCGCCCGCCGCGGCGCGGTCGGCTTCACGACGTGGTGCGTTCCGCGGAGCGGGGTGCGTCGCCCGGCATCGATCCGCTGACACGCGGATCGCTGTCGGCGGACTCCACCTCGTCGAGCGGCGGCCACCTGCTCCTGCAGTCGAGCCGGAAGGGCGTGCCCGAGTCGTGCCGGTCGAGTCGCCGCGGGACGCGGCGTATCGAGACCCGCCAGGCACGGACAACGGGTCGATGCTGGTCGAGATGCCGCGGGACGCTGGGCATCGAGACCCACCGGACCGGGACTGCGAGTGCTCCTGCGGGCCCGCGTCAGGGGGCCAGGACGGCGACCGTCATGCCGGGCGTGGCGGCGGGGGCGTCCATCGCGACGAGGGCGGCGGGCAGGTCCTCGAAGGCGATGGTGCGGCCGACGGAGTCGGCGGGGCGCAGACGGCCGGCGACGACGTCGTCGAGGAGGGCCGTGTAGCCGCTCCGGGCGATGCCGTGGCTGCCCAGCAGCTCCAGCTCCTGGGCGATGACCCGGCCGAGCGGGATCGCCGGTGCGGCGTCGGGCCCGAGCAGCAGACCCACCTGCACGTGCCGGCCGCGCGGACGCAGGGCGGCGATCGACGCCTCCGCGGTGACCCTGCTGCCCACGGCGTCGACCGCCAGATGCGCCCCTCCTCCGGTCGCCGCCCGGATCGCCTCGGCGGCACCCTCGCTTCCGGGGACGGTCACCGCCCCGAGCGCGGCCGCGGCCTCCCGCGCCGGGGCGGAGACGTCCGACGCCACCACGCGGGCCCCGGCCGCGAGCGCGACGATCACCGCGGAGAGGCCGACTCCGCCGCAGCCCAGCACCGCGACCCACTCCCCCGGGGCGACCCGGCCGCGCTCGTGCAGGGCGTGGTACGCGGTCCCGAAGCGGCAGCCGAGACCGGCCGCCTCGACGAAGCCGACGGAGTCGGGCAGTCGCACCAGGTTGAGATCCGCACCCGGCACGGCCACCGCCTCGGCGAACGACCCGTCGAGGGTGAATCCCGGCTGCTGCTGCCGGAGGCACACCTGCGTCGCCCCCTCCCGGCACTGCTCGCAGTCGCCGCAGGCGAACACGAACGGCGCCGTGACCCGGTCGCCGACCGCGAAGAGCGACACCTCGGCTCCCGTCGCGATCACCGTCCCAGCGAACTCGTGCCCGGGGATCTGCGGCAGGACGACCGAGTCGTCGTGCCCCTTCCACGCGTGCCAGTCGCTCCGGCACACCCCGGTCGCCGCGACGCGGACGACGACGCCGTCGACGGGGCAGACGGGCTCCGGGACCTCG
Organism: Rathayibacter sp. AY1C2; assembly: GCF_002931195.1. Lineage (NCBI taxonomy): Bacteria > Bacillati > Actinomycetota > Actinomycetes > Micrococcales > Microbacteriaceae > Rathayibacter > Rathayibacter sp. AY1C2. The sequence continues at coordinate 168,275 of NZ_PSWG01000002.1, forward strand.
ACGATCGCGGGGAGGGCGGAGAAGGACGAGTAGCTCACGGCGCGCATGCCGAGAGTCTTCCAGAGGCCCGGGCCGCGCTCTGCTTACAGCGCGTCGACCGGGATGCCGCCGGTGCCCGGCTGGGCGGGCTCGCGGTGGACCGGGTAGACCGTGCCCCGGGTGCGGTCGATCGCGATGCTGCCGACGGCGAGCACGATTCCGGCCGCGGTCAGGCCCACGCCGACCCAGATGGGAGACAGGTAGCCCAGTCCGGCGGCGATCGTCAGGCCGCCGAGCGCGGCACCCACCGAGTTGCCGATGTTGAGGGCGGAGTGGTTGAGCGCGGCCGCGATCGTCTGGCTGTCGCGCGCCACGTCCATCAGCCGGGTCTGGATCGCGGGCGACGCGGCCGCCGAGAAGCCCGCCGAGAGGAACGCGAACACCACCAGGCCGACGACCGACGAGGCCGACAGCGCGAGTCCGATCAGCGAGACGCCGACGCCGGCGAAGAACACCACCAGCGCCCGCCGCACGTCGCGGTCGGCGGCCCAGCCGCCGACGAGGTTGCCGACGGTCATCCCGAGGCCGATGACGACCAGGATCCACGGGACAGCGCCGAGCGGCAGGCCCGTCACCTCGGTCGCGAGCGGCGAGATGTAGCTGTACATCGCGAAGAGTCCGCCGAAGCCGATGGCGCCGACGAGCAGGGTCATCCAGACCTGCAGGCGCCCGAACGCCCGCAGCTCGTTGCGGACGGTCGCCGCCGGATTCCCGGGCTGCGCGGGCACCAGAAGCTGGACGGCCACGACGGTCAGCGCGAAGAGCACTGCGACCACGAGGTAGGCGGTGCGCCAGCCGGCCACCTGCCCGACCCAGGTGATCGCGGGCACGCCGACGACGTTCGCGATCGTGAGCCCGGAGAGGACGAACGCGACTCCCTTGCCGCGCTTGCCGGGACCCATCAGGTCGGCGGCGACCAGGGAGGCGATGCCGAAGTAGGCGCCGTGCGGGAGCGCGGCGACGAAGCGCGCGGCGAGGACGAGCGGGAAGCTCGGGAGCAGCGCCGAGCCGATCGTCCCGACGGTGAAGGCGACGAGGAGGGTCAGGAGGAGCCTCTTGCGCGGCCAGCGCGCCGCTGCGGCGGCGATGGTGGGGGCGCCGACCACGACGCCGAGTGCGTAGGCCGAGATCAGCATCCCGGCCTGCGAGACGGCCTGCTCCTGGCTCACGGCCCAGACCCCGGGGAGGAGGTCGGCGGCGAGCTGCGGGAGGAGCCCCATCGCGACGAACTCGGTCGAGCCGATGCCGAAGCCCCCCATCGCGAGGGCGAGCAGGGCGAGGCGGGTCCGAGCGGGCGAGAGCGTCACCGGTCAAGGCTACTCAGGATCGGGCGGATGTCGAATCGATTCGAGAAAGCCCGGACACGAGAGGTCTCGGCGCGGACCCGCTACTCCCCCAGCGCGTCGTTCAGCCGGGCGATCTTGCCGTCGATCTCGCCCGAGTAGCCGGGGCGGATGTCCGCCTTCAGGACGAGCGACACGCGCGTCCCGAACGCTCCGACGGCCTCCGTCGCGCGCTTGACGACGTCGAAGACCTCGTCCCACTCCCCCTCGATCTCGGTGAACATCGAGGTCGTCCGCGACGGCAGGCCGCTCTCGCGGACGATGCGGACGGCGGCGGCGACGGCGTCGTGGACGGACGCGTCGGGCGCCTCGCCCCCGGACGGTGCGACCGAGAATGCGACGAGCATGGGAGCCTCCTTGACTGCGCGCACCGCGTGCCGGCCCCGCGCCCTCCGAGCCTACGAGCCCTGGGGCGCCAGGCGGGTCTCGCCGGTCAGCGACGACGCGGAAGTCGTGGCGCCGGGTGCGACGACCCGCGCCGTCCCCATCCTCCACAGCTCGCGCAGCAGCCAGCCGAGCAGCACCACGAGGAGGATGTTCCGCACGGTCAGCACGAGCACCATCCACCAGTGCGACCAGAGGAGGAAGAGGTAGAGGTACGGGTAGACCACCTGGGTCAGAGCCGCAGTGACGAGGGTCAGCTTCGCGGGCCGGTCGAACGCGCCGTCGCGGCACGCGATCAGCCCGGCGATCACCGGCGGCGCGAGCCAGACGATGTACTGCGGCGAGAGCACCTTGTTGGTGTCGATGAACACGACCACGAAGGTCAGCGCGAGCAGCGGGAACAGCCTCGCGGGGTCCGCCCGGCGGGCGAGAGCACGGGCACCCAGCAGGGCCACGCCGAGCATGGCCAGAGCGAGCAGCGGGGTCATCAGGCTCGCCGCGAACTCGGTGCCGGGCCCGTGCATCTCGAAGGTGTTGATGTCGGCGGCGTAGTAGACGTAGCTCCCCGATCCCGGGAGGACCGACAGCCACATCCAGGGAGTGCTCACGACGGCCTCGATCTGGAGGCCCCGATCGGTCTGATCGGTGACGAAGCTGAAGACCTGGTCCCCGCCACCGACGAGGACGACCGCGAGCACGATGATCACGGAGGCGACCGCGGGGACGAGGACCATCCGCAGCCGTCCGCGCAGGACCAGCACGGCAGCGGCGAGGATCGCGGCCGGCCACACCTTGATCCAGGTGGCCACGGTCAGCAGCAGCGCCGCGACGCCCGGACGGGTCGCAGCCCAGAGCATCCCGGCGATGGCCGGCGGCGCGGTGAAGGCGTCGATGCGGCCGATGGCGATCGGCCCGAGGAGGACGAGGAACAGCAGCCACCAGCGCGCCGCCGCGAGGCGCGGTGCCGACCGGCCGCGCAGCAGCAGGGCGAAGGCGGCGGCATCGGCGAGCGCGACGAGGACGAGCCACATCAGGTCGTAGCCCGCCGAGCCGAAGAGCCAGGAGGCGGCGATCGGGCCCCAGGCGAGGATCGGGTAGACCCAGCCCGTGTCGATCCCGGCGATGCCGCCGCCCTCGACGGCGGTCCTCATCCACTCCTTGTAGACGATGCTGACGTCGCCCATCGGCAGACCCGGAGCGAACAGCGCCAGGAGGGAGAGCACCACGTGCACCAGCGCGAAGGCGCCCCAGAGCACGGCGACGGAGTCGCGGTTCTCGCGCAGCCGGGCGAGGGGGCGGGAGGACGCTCGAGGAGGGGAGGACGGCACCGCGTCATTGTAGAGGGGCCGCTGAACGGGACCCTGGCAGCACCTGAGCCCGCCTGAGAGCGCCGCTCCCGCCGGGCATCGGTCCCCCGGCGGCGTCGGTCGCCGCCGGGCGTCAGCAGCCGGCATCACGACCCGATGAACTCAGTAGCCGGCGAACGCGTCGGTGCGGATCCGCTTCGCCCCGGCACCGCGCAGGGCGCCGCGAACCGAGTCGACGAACGACGGCGACCCGGAGACGTAGCCCACGCGGCGGCCGGCGTCCGGCACCGCGTCCGCGAGCAGCTCGGCGGTCAGTCGGCCTGTGACGTGCGACCACCGTGCGGGCAGGTCGGTCGGCGCCTCCTTCGAGCAGAGCACGACCCGGGCCCCCGACTCCTGCAGCAGGTCGCGGTACGCGACCTCGGCGAGGCTCGGCGCGGCGACCACGACGACGACGTCGCGCCGCGGACCGTCCGCGAGCGAGCGGAGCTGACTGGCGAACGGGGTGATCCCGATGCCGCCCGCCACCAGCAGCAGTGGCACGGCGGGATCGGCAGGCAGGACGAAGTCACCGCCGACGCTCGTCGCCCGGAGCGAGTCGCCGGGCTCCAGAGCGGCGAGGGCGCGCTTGAAGCTGCTCGCCTTCTCCGGCATCCGCAGGGCGATCGCGATCTCGCCGTCGGACGGAGCGGAGGAGACCGAGAAGGTGCGCCGGCTGCCCCGGCTGTCGGCGCGGTGCGGCAGGTCGAGCTCGAGCCACTGGCCCGGCTCGAAGGTCAGCGGCGAGCGGGAGCGGAAGCGGTACTCCGCGATGCCCGGCGCCAGCACGCGGGTCGAGGCGAGCTCGAGCGTGTGCCGCCGACGCTGGCGGAATGCGAAGGCGAACGCGAGGGCGTTGCCGACCACGAGGCCCAGCTCCGGAGTGGCGGAGACGACGCCGATGTGGAAGGGGACGCTCGCCACGAGCGCTGCGACGACCGCGATGATCAGCTGCTGCGAGCGGCGCGGCGCGAGCGTGAGCGGCTCCGTCAGCATGAAGGCGCCGGCGAAGACGAAGGGGTAGGCCGTGAGGACCAGAGCCGCCGCGGCGCCGAGGTCCTGGCCGTTCTGCACCGCCTGCTGCACGGACACCCCGCCGGCGACGACGACGAAGACGGCGAAGACGGCCCAGCGGCGGACCCGCGCGACGATCAGGAGGGAACCCACGACGACGAACGGCCAGATCGCGCCACTGGCGATCCACCAGGCTCCGGCGTTGAGCCCGGTGAAGCCGATGATCAGCACGGCGACCGCGGCCGGGTTGAAGAGGTGGCGGCCCCGCCAGGCCAGGACGTACTTGGACGCGGCGGCGATCGCGCCGACGAGCGCGATCACGGCGAGCCCGCGGGGGTCGGCCGTCGGGAAGAGCAGGCAGGCGATCAGCAGACCGGTGACGAGCGAGGACTCCAGGTGCGCGCGGCTGCGGAACAGCCGCGCGAGGACCGCGCTGACCAGGGCCGTCGAGGCGACGGCGACGAGCGTCGTGCCGAGGATCTCGAGCGGCGTCGAGAAGATCAGGCCGGCTGCGGCGTAGCCGACGGCGACGAGCAGGAGCGCGGCGAGCGTCATCCAGACCAGCCGGTAGGTGGTGACGCGGCCGAGGGCGCGGTCGAAGGTGCCGATCATCGGAAGACCTCTCCGGGGAAGGAAGGCGAGTAGTGGAGGGTGCCGTCGCTGCGGACGCGGACGAACTCGAAGTCGAAGCGCTCGGCGAGGGCCTCGGGCGGACAGACGAACAGCGCGGTCGCGAGCCCGTCGGCGACGAGGGCCGTGTCGGCCACCGCCCAGGCGGCGACGATGCTCTCGACAGGAGCTCCGGTCCGCCCGTCGAGGACGTGGTGGAGGCCGCTGCCCCAGGCGCGGCGGTTGCTCGCCGAGCCGCAGAGCGCGCGGTCGCCGGGCACCGCCACTCCCAGTGCGCTGCTCGGGTCCCACGGGTGCTCGAGGCCGACCCGGACGGGTCCGGCTCCGATGCCCCGGAGGTCGCCGCTCGCGTCGACGACGGCGGGCCCGGCTCCGTCGAGCTCCTCGAGGACGAGGTCGACGAGCTGGCCCTTGCCCGCGGCGCCGACGTCGACGACGGTCCCGGGCTCGACCCGCAGTCCCGCCGCCCCGCGTCGGGCGGCGGCCCAGGAGGGAGCGGGGACGGCGGGTCCGCGCGGGACGAGGGTGTACGCGGAGTCGTAGCCGAGCTGCTCGAGAGAGCCGCCGACGAAGGGGGTGACCGCCCCGCCGGTCAGCTCGTCGAGCACGTCGTACAGTGCGAAGAGGTCGGCCGCCTCGTCGGGGAAGACGTGCTCGCCTCCGACCCGCAGCTGCGAGACGGCGGAGTCGTCACGGAACCGCGACCAGGTGCGGTCGTACTCCGCGATGCGCGCCTCGACCCGCGAGCGGTGGAAGGGCTCGAGCGGCTCGGCGGTGTCGATCTGCCAGCCGGTGCCGATCGCGTCGAACCGCCACGCGTGGCCGAGGACCGTCGGGGCGTCAGGCCGTGGCATCGGCCTTGATGGTCTCGACGGCGTCGTTGAAGCCGCCGGAGGTGAGGGAGGACCCCGACACCTTGGAGACCTTCAGCTCGTCGAGCTGCTTGCCGACGACCTCGCCCGCGATGCCACCCGCGAAGCGCGACTGGTACTGCTGGCCGGTGGGGTTCTCCGACTCCGGGGTCACGGTCACGTCGGTGACGACGCCGTCGGCGAGGGTCAGCGAGACGCCCACCTTCTCGTTCCCTCCGGGCGAGGTGTAGGCGCCCTCGGCCTCGTAGGTGCCGTCGGCGTAGCTGCTGCCGCTCGCGGCGGAGGACGCGGCGCCGGTGGCCTCGGGGGCGGAGCTGGTGGCGGTGCTCGGAGCGGTGGTGGTCGCCGCGTCGGCGGCGTCGCTCCCGGTCGTGGTGGTGCTGGAGCAGGCGGCGAGCGCGGCGAGGGTGCCGGCGCCGGCGAGGAGGGTCAGGGCGTAGCGGGCGGGAGTCGTGGTCTTCGCGGTCATGTCTGTTCTCCTGGTCAAGGCGGACGCGGCGGATCCGACGGTAGAGGTGCTCGCTTCGAGCACCCGATGAGGCGGCGGTGCGGAGCCGGTGAGCCGGGCCGCGGGCGTCGCTTCCCCCAGGACAACGGCGGCGGTCCCGGTTCGGTTCAGCGCTCGTCCGACGGGCGTGTCAGCGCAGGAGTGCGGCGACCACTCCGGGCAGGTGCTCCGCGATGTCGAGCGCGGCGATCGGGCCGCCGGCGGAGGCGCTCCGTCCGGCCTCCGCCTGCAAGACGGCGGCCGCGGCGGCCACGGGGGCGAGGTCCTCCGCGGTCAGAGTCGCCCCGGCCGCCTCGGCGTCCGCGGCCCGACCGGCGAGGAGTGCGCCGAGCACGCCGCCGAGGACGTCGCCGCTGCCCGCGGTCGCCAGCCAGGGCGTCGATCCGGAGACCTCGAGCTCGACGCCGCCCGCGACGACGTGGGTGGTGCCGCCCTTGAGGAGCACGCAGACTCCGAGGCGGTCCGCCGCCCGGCGCGCCCACTCCCCCGGGGCCTCGGCGATCGTCGCGGCGTCCGCGTCCAGACCCGCTCGGCCGAGCACTCCGGCGAGCTCGCGGTAGTGCGGCGTGATGACGACCGGGCCTGCGGCCTCGTCGATCAGGTCGAGCGCGCCCGCGTCGAGCACCACCGGGACTCCCGAGTGCAGCTGCTCGATCAGGGTGCGCCGCTCCTCGTCGCTGCGGTCCTCGGCGCTGGTGCCGGAGCCGACGAGCCAGGCCTGCACGCGTCCCACCGTCGTCACGACCTCCGGCCGCCGGGCGAGCACCAGTCCCGCGGGCCGCTCCGGTCCGAGGTAGCGGACCATGCCGACTCCCGTCCGCACCGCCGCCTCGACGCCGAGCACCGCCGCTCCCGGGTACCGCTCCGACCCGGTCGCGATCCCCAGCACCCCGCGCGTGTACTTGTCGTCGTCCTCCCGCGGCACCCTGATGCTCCGCGCCGCCTCCGCCGTCCCGACCCGCTCACCCATCCCGCCACCCTACGTCGCCCTGCGACGGAGCCGCCCGGTGCCGCCGCTGGCGCACTGGTGCCGGCGCTGGCGCACTGGTGCCGGCGCAGCCGCGCCCCTCTCCCCTTGCTCCAGAGGGGCGCGGGTGCTGGAGGGGGCAGTCGCAAGGCGGAGGAGGAAGCGGTAGCGGCGGTATCGCGCCCGACGACAACGCCCCCTCCAGCACCCGCGGGCGCGGGCCGAGGAGGGGTCGGATGCAAGGCGGAGGAGGAAGCGATACCGGCGGTATCGCGCCCGACGACAACGCCGCAGACGGCCCCTCCGCGGCCCGCGCCTAGCGGCGGGTGGCGTCGTCGACTTCGCCGACGAGCTCCTCGATGATGTCCTCGAGGAACAGCACTCCGGTGGCGCGGCCCTGCTCGTCGAACGCGCGGGCGAGGTGGGCGCCGGTGCGCCGCATGATCGCGAGGGCGTCCTCGAGGTCGGTGGCCTCGAAGATAGAGGCGAGCTGGCGGATGCGCTTGGCGGGGACGGGGAGGCGGAACTTGGCGCCCTCCGTGTCGCCGTCGAGGTCGAGGACGTCCTTGAGGTGGATGTAGCCCTCGGGGGTGCCGTCCTCCCCGAGGATCACGTAGCGCGAGAAGCCGTGCTTGGCGACGGCGCGCTCGACGTCGGCGGGGGTCGCTCCGCTGGGGAGGCTGACGATTCCGTCGAGGGGCAGGGCGACGTCGTGGACCTTCTTCTCGGTGAACTCGAACGCGGCGAGGAGGGTCCCGGTCGAGTCGCGGAGTGTGCCCTCGCGGGTGGACTGGTCGACGATCGTCTGCACCTCCTCGAGCGTGAACGTGCTGTTCGCCTCGTCCTTGGGCTCCACCTTGAAGAGGCGGAGCACTCCGTTCGAGACCGCGTTGAGGGCGACGATGATCGGGCGGAGGACCCGGGCGATGGCGACGAGCGGCGGCGCCAGGAGGAGCACGGCGCGGTCGGGCATCGAGAACGAGATGTTCTTGGGGACCATCTCGCCGAGCACCACGTGCAGGAACGACACGATCAGCAGCGTGATGACGAAGGCGACGGTGCCGGAGAGCTCGTCGGGGATGCCGACGGCGTGCAGCGGCACCTCGAGCAGGTGGTGGATCGCCGGCTCGCTCACGTTGAGGATCAGCAGCGAGCAGACGGTGATGCCCAGCTGCGTGGTCGCGAGCATCAGTGTGGCGTGCTCCATCGCGGCGAGCGCGGTGATCGCGCTGCGGCGTCCGCTCTCCGCGAGGGGCTCGATCTGAGAGCGGCGCGCGGAGATGACCGCGAACTCCGCTCCGACGAAGAAGGCGTTCGCGGCGAGGAGCACCACGAGCCAGGCGATTCCGGCCCAGTCACTCATCGTCGGACTCCTTCCGTCCGCGGTGTCCGCGGGCGACGTCGGCGAGCGGGTCGGGGATCCCGTCGGGATCCGCGTCGGGATCGGGCGTGAAGCGGAGGCGGTCGATGCGGCGGCCGTCCAGGCGCTCGACGCGCAGAGACCCGCCCTCGACGTCGACCCTGTCGCCGACGGCGGGGAGGCGGCCGAGCTCGCTCATCACGAATCCGGCGACCGTCTCGTAGGGCCCCTCCTCGGGGATGTGCACGCCGGCGCGGTCGAGGACCTCGTCGGGGCGGAGCATGCCGGGGAAGGTGGTGGAGCCGGGGAGCTTGACGACGTCGGCCCGGGAGCGGTCGTGCTCGTCGGCGACCTCGCCGACCAGCTCCTCGACCAGGTCCTCGAGCGTGGCGACGCCCGCCGTCCCGCCGTACTCGTCGACGACGACCGCGAGCTGGAAGCCGCGTCCGCGCAGCTCCGTGAGCAGCACGTCGAGCTTCATGGTCTCGGGGACGCGGAGCGGCTCGGAGCGCAGCGCCGTGACCGGCACGTCGGACCTCTTGCCGCGGGGCACGGCGACGGCCTGCTTGACGTGCACGACTCCGACGATGTCGTCGATGTCGTCGTCCGTGATCGGGAAGCGCGAGAACCCGGTGGTGCGGGCGAGGTCGAGCACGTCCTGCGCGGTGCTCGCGCGCTCGACCGTCGACAGGCGCAGGCGCGGCGTCATCACGTCGCCCGCGGTGAGGGCGGAGAAGCGGAGGGTGCGCCCGAGCAGGTCGGCCGTGTCCTCCTCGAGCAGTCCGGCGCTGGCGGAGTGGCGCACGAGGCTCGAGAGCTCCTCGGCGCTGCGGGCGCCCGAGAGCTCCTCCTTCGGCTCGATGCCGACCAGGCGCAGCAGGGCGTTCGCGCTGCCGTTCAGCAGGGCGACGGCCGGGCGGAACACCGTCGTGAACGCGGTCTGCAGCGGCACGACGAGCTTCGCGGTCGCCCGCGGCAGAGCGAGGGCGAAGTTCTTGGGGACCAGCTCGCCGAGGATCATCGACAGCAGGGTCGCGATGACGATGGCGACCACCGTCATGACCGGCGCGAGCGCCTCCTCCGGGATGCCGAGTCCGCTGAACGGCTCCTGGAGCAGCGTCGAGAGGGCGGGCTCCATCGTGTAGCCGGTGAGCAGCGTCGTGAGGGTGATGCCCAGCTGCGCGCTCGAGAGGTGCGTGGAGGTGACGCGCAGGGCCGCGATGGTCATGCCCAGGCGCGTCTCGCCGCGGTCGCGACGGGCCTCGAGGTCGGCCCGGTCGAGGTTCACCAGCGCGAACTCGCTGGCGACGAAGACGCCGGTGCCCAGGGTCAGCAGCAGGCCGACGCCGAGGAGGAGCCACTCAGTTCCCACGCTGGTCGCCCCCGGTCACGAGAGGGAGGTGCGAGGAGGGCCGGACGGTGCGGGCCGGCGGAGCGGCGGCACCGGAGCGTCGAGCAGGAGTCCGAGGAGCACGGCAGTGAGCGGAACAGGCCGGATGCGCAGAGGGAGGGTCGTCCATTGTGGCGCCGAGTCTACCCGCCGCGGAGCGCCGCCGGGCGTGCTCCGACGCGGCGGCTCAGAGCCACTTCTTCCGCTTGAACACCGCGTAGAGCGCGAAGCCGAACAGCACCATCAGGCCCAGCGCCCAGGGGTAGCCGAGCCGCCAGTGCAGCTCCGGCATGTCGTCGAAGTTCATCCCGTAGATGCCGGCCACGAGCGTCGGGGCGAAGAGGATCGCCGCCCACGAGGAGATCTTGCGGACCACGTCGTTCTGGGCGAGCCCGGTCTCGGTCTGCCGGCGCGAGACGAGCGTCGAGTGCACCGTGAGCGCCTTGTCGAGGATCGCGCGCAGGGAGTCGACCGCCTCCGTCACGCGGATGGTGTGGTCGAGCACGTCGCGGAGGGAGCGGCGCAGCTCGATCCGCTCCGGCGAGGGCGAGGGCTCCCCCTCCACGGGCGTCGACTCCTGCAGCAGCTCGTGCAGCAGGGCGGTCAACGGCTGCACCGAGCGCTGGAAGTGGATGACCTCGCGCGAGAGCCGGTAGATGCGCTCGGAGAGCCCGTCGTCCGAGTCGTCGCCGAAGAGCTGGTCCTCGATCTCGTCCACGTCGCCCTGGACGCCGAACACCACCGGCGCGTACTCGTCGACTACCTGGTCGAGGATCGCGTAGAGCACCGCTTCGGGCCCGCGGGCGAGGAGGGCCGGATCCTCCTCCAGGCGGCGGCGCACGCGGGCGAGGTCCGGGGAGTCGGCGTGCCGGATGGTCACCACGAAGTCGGGGCCGACGAAGACGTGCAGCTCGCCGAAGACGACCGTCTCGGCGGCGTCCGCGTAGCGCGCCGGCCGCAGCACGACGAAGAGCCCGTCGTCGTAGCGCTCGAGCTTGGCCCGCTGGTGCCCGCTCAGCGCGTCCTCGACGGCGAGCGGGTGCAGCCCGAACTCCTCGGCGACCGCCTCGACCTCCTCGCGCGTCGGGCGGTAGAGGCCGATCCAGGCCATGCCGTGCTCGTCGCGCATCAGCTCGAAGGTGTCCTCGAGCGAGTCAGGGTTCCGGATGCGGCGGCCGTCGACGTACACGGCGTTGTCGACGATGGTCATGGGCTCGGTTCTAGCACGCGGCGCCCGCTCACCAGCTGACCGGCAGCGCCTTGCCCTCCTCGTAGCCCGCGGCCGACTGCAGGCCCACGTGCGCCCGCTCGTGGAAGTCGGCCACGCTCCGGGCGCCGGCGTAGGTGAAGGACGAGCGGACCCCCGAGGTGATCATGTCGAGCAGGTCCTCGACCGAGGGCCGCAGCGGATCGAGGTAGATGGTGGAGGAGGAGATGCCCTCGGCGAAGAGGCGCTTGCGGGCGAGCTCGTACGCGTCGAGGCGGTCGAAGCGCTCCTGCACCGCCTTCGCCGAGGCCATGCCCCAGCTCTCCTTGTAGACCCGGCCGGCCGCGTCGCTGCGCAGCTCCCCCGGAGCCTCGATCGTGCCGGCGAACCAGGAGCCGATCATCACGGAGGCGGCGCCCGCGGCCAGCGCGAGGGCGACGTCGCGCGGGTAGCGCACCCCGCCGTCCGCCCAGACGTGGGCGCCCAGCTCGTGCGCGCGCTCGGCCGTCTCGAGGACGGCCGAGAACTGCGGGCGGCCGACCGCGGTCATCATCCGGGTGGTGCACATCGCGCCGGGGCCGACGCCGACCTTGAGGATGTCCGCTCCCGCGTCGACGAGGTCGTGCACCGCGTCGGCCGTGACGACGTTGCCCGCCGCGATCGGCACTCCGAGATCGAGCGCGGAGACCGTCCGGAGCGCCCGGAGCATCCCCTCCTGGTGGCCGTGCGCGGTGTCGAGGACGAGGACGTCGACGCCCGCGGAGACGAGCGCGCGCGCCTTCGCCTCGACGTCGCCGTTGATGCCGATCGCCGCCGCGACGCGCAGACGCCCGTCCGCGTCGAGCGCCGGGTCGTAGACGGTGGAGCGGAGGGCGCCGGTGCGCGACAGCGTGCCGACCAGGGCGCCGTGGTGCAGCACCGGGGCGAAGTCGAGGTCGGCGGCCACCATGAGGTCGAAGGCGGCCCGCGCGGTGGGCACGTCGTCGGCGTCGATCGAGGGCGTGGCGGAGTGGACCAGGTCGCCCAGGCGCGCGTCCGGCAGCGCGGTCGCCAGGCGCGAGGCCGGGACGCAGCCGAGGATCGCGCCGCCCTCCTCCTGCACCACGAAGCCGTGGCCGGCGACGGCCGGCAGGATGCGCAGCGCCTCCTCCACGGTCGTCGCCGGCGAGGCGGTGAGGGCGCCGGAGAAGGCGACCGGCTGGCGCTTCACCCAGCGGATCGCGGCGTCCAGCGCCTGCAGGGGCATGTCCTGCGGGAGGACGCCGAGCCCGCCCCGGCGCGCGAGCGTCGCTGCGAGGCGCTGACCGGTGACCGAGTTCATGTTGGAGGAGACGACGGGGATCGTCGCCCCGGTGCCGTCGCCCGGGGCGAGCGAGACGTCGAGGCGGCTCGTCACCGACGAGCGGCCGGGGACGAGGAAGACGTCCGAGTAGGTGAGGTCGCCTGAGGGTGTTCCGCCGGAGAAACGCATGGGGGAAACGCTACTCCGGCGCGGCCCCGGGTCGGCCGTGCAGGGAACGGGGCTAGGCTTGGCGACCGGGACGGGACCAGGCGACGGCACCGGTTCCCGCTGGTGCGAGGACGACCTCCTCCGCCGCGGTGGCAGGCGCCGAGGGATGCGACGGGCCCGTCCGGATGATCGAGGACGAATCAACGGAGAGAGTGGGCGATCGGCTGTGTCGAGCCAGTTGACCGGAGCAGGAACAGAGCAGGGCGCGGAGGACTTCGGAGCCAACGAGTGGCTCGTGGAGGAGCTGTACGAGCAGTACAGCGCCGACCGCGCCTCGGTGGACGAGTCCTGGTGGCCCATCCTGGAGCGCTACGGCGCCCAGCTCGCGAACTCCGGCAAGGACGCTCCGGCTCCGGCTCCCGCCGCGACCCCCGCGCCCGCCGCCTCGAAGCCCGCCGCTGCCGCCGAGCGCGTCTCGTCGAGCGGCGGAGGCGCCGTGACCCATCCCGCCGCGGCCTCCTCCTCCGAGTCGACCCCCGCCTCCCGCACCACGTCGAAGCAGCCGAAGGCGCAGCCGATCCCGGCCGACGCTCCGGTGAGCAAGCCCTCCGCCGAGGACTCGACGCCGGACGAGGACGTCGTCACCCCGCTCCGCGGCATGGCGAAGAGCCTCGCGACCAACATGGACGCCAGCCTCACCATCCCCACCGCGACGAGCGTCCGCACGATCCCGGCGAAGCTGATGATCGACAACCGCATCGTCATCAACAACCACCTGCGCCGCACCCGCGGTGGCAAGGTCTCGTTCACGCACCTGATCGGCTGGGCGCTCATCCGCGCGCTCAAGGACTTCCCGAGCCAGAACGTGTTCTACGACGAGGTCGACGGCAAGCCCGCGGTCGTCGCCCCGGCGCACGTCAACCTCGGCATCGCGATCGACATGCCCAAGCCCGACGGCACGCGCGCCCTGCTCGTGCCGAGCATCAAGCGCGCCGACACGCTGAGCTTCACGGCCTACCTCTCGGCCTACGAGGACCTGGTCAAGCGTGCGCGCGGCAACAAGCTCGTCGCCGGCGACTTCGCGGGCACCACGCTCTCGCTGACGAACCCCGGCGGCATCGGCACGGTGCACTCCGTCCCCCGCCTGATGAAGGGCCAGGGCTGCATCATCGGAGCCGGCGCCCTCGAGTACCCGGCGGAGTTCCAGGGCGCGTCCGAGAAGACGCTGGTCGAGCTGGGCATCGGCAAGACCATCACCCTGACCTCGACCTACGACCACCGCGTCATCCAGGGCGCCGGATCGGGCGAGTTCCTCAAGATCGTGCACGAGCTCCTGCTCGGCGGCCGCGGCTTCTACGAGGACATCTTCGCCGCGCTGCGCATCCCCTACGACCCGATCCACTGGTCGACGGACATCGCCGTCGACCTCGCCGAGCGCGTCTCCAAGACCGCCCGCGTGCAGGAGCTCATCAACTCGTTCCGCGTCCGCGGGCACCTGATGGCCGACGTCGACCCGCTGGAGTACGTGCAGCGCTCGCACCCCGACCTCGCCATCGAGAGCCACGGCCTCACCTTCTGGGACCTCGACCGCGAGTTCGTCACGGACGGCTTCGGCGGCAAGCGCCAGCTCAAGCTGCGCGACATCCTCGGGATCCTCCGCGACTCGTACTGCCGCACCGTCGGCGTCGAGTACATGCACATCCAGGACCCGGAGCAGCGCGCCTGGATGCAGCAGAAGCTCGAGCGCGGCTACGAGAAGCCGGGCCACGACGAGCAGCTGCGCATCCTGGGCAAGCTCAACGAGGCCGAGGCCTTCGAGACCTTCCTGCAGACCAAGTACGTGGGCCAGAAGCGCTTCTCGCTCGAGGGCGGGGAGTCGCTCATCGCGCTGCTCGACGCCGTCCTGCAGGGCGCGGCCGACGAGCACCTCGACGAGGTCGCGATCGGCATGGCCCACCGCGGCCGCCTGAACGTGCTGACCAACATCGCCGGCAAGACCTACGGCCAGATCTTCCGCGAGTTCGAGGGCACCCAGGACCCGCGCACGGTCCAGGGCTCCGGAGACGTGAAGTACCACCTCGGCACCGAGGGCACCTTCCGCGGCGCCGCGGGCGAGGAGATCCCGGTCTACCTGGCGGCGAACCCCTCGCACCTCGAGGCCGTGAACGGCGTGCTCGAGGGCATCGTCCGCGCCAAGCAGGACCGCAAGCCCATCGGCACCTTCACCACGCTGCCGATCCTCGTGCACGGCGACGCCGCGATGGCGGGCCAGGGCGTGGTGGTCGAGACCCTGCAGATGTCGCAGCTGCGCGCGTACCGCACCGGCGGCACGATCCACATCAACATCAACAACCAGGTCGGGTTCACGACTCCCCCTCACGAGGCCCGCACCTCGATCTACTCGACCGACGGCGCGAAGACGATCCAGGCGCCGATCTTCCACGTGAACGGCGACGACCCCGAGGCGGTCGTCCACGTCGGGCAGCTCGCGTTCGAGTACCGCCAGCGGTTCCACCGCGACGTGGTCATCGACCTGATCTGCTACCGCCGGCGCGGGCACAACGAGGGCGACGACCCCTCGATGACCCAGCCGCTGATGTACAGCCTGATCGAGGCCAAGCGCTCGGTCCGCAAGCTGTACACCGAGGCGCTCGTCGGCCGCGGCGACATCACCGAGGAGGAGTACGACCGCGCCCACCAGGACTTCCAGGACCGCCTGGAGCGCGCGTTCGCCGAGACCCACGCCGCGCAGACCGGCGCGATCCCCGTGATCACCGCCGACGGCGACTCCGTGGCCGACCTCGAGCTGCCCGACGCGCAGCAGGGCGAGGACTACCCGGGCGAGCCCGAGGTGACCGGCGTGAAGACCGAGGTCGTCACCCGCATCGGCGACGCGTTCACGACGCCGCCCGAGGGCTTCACCGTGCACCCCAAGCTCCAGCAGCTGCTGGCGAAGCGCCAGGAGATGAGCCGCTCCGGCTCCATCGACTGGGCCTTCGGCGAGCTGCTCGCGCTCGGCTCGCTGCTGCTCGAGGACACCCCGGTGCGCCTCGTCGGCCAGGACACGCGCCGCGGGACCTTCGTCCAGCGCCACGCTGTCCTCCACGACCGCGAGAACGGCCAGGAGTGGCTGCCGCTGATGAACCTGTCCGAGCAGCAGGCCCGGCTCTGGATCTACGACTCGCTGCTCTCGGAGTACGCGGCGATGGCGTTCGAGTACGGCTACTCGGTGGAGCGGCCCGACTCGCTCGTGCTGTGGGAGGCGCAGTTCGGCGACTTCGCGAACGGCGCCCAGATCGTGATCGACGAGTTCATCTCCTCCGCCGAGCAGAAGTGGGGGCAGCGCTCGTCGCTCGTTCTCCTGCTCCCGCACGGCTACGAGGGCCAGGGCCCCGACCACTCGTCGGCTCGGATCGAGCGCTACCTGCAGATGTGCGCGGAGCGGAACATGACCGTCGCGCGCCCGTCGACGCCGGCGTCCTACTTCCACCTGCTGCGCCGCCAGGCCTACTCCCGGCCCCGCCGACCGCTGATCGTCTTCACCCCGAAGGCGATGCTGCGCCTGCGCGGAGCCTCGAGCCCGGTCGAGGACTTCACCTCGGGCCGCTTCCAGCCGGTGATCGACGACGCGCGGATCCAGGACGCCTCCGCCGTGAAGCGCGTCCTGCTCCACGCCGGCAAGGTCCACTACGACCTCAAGGCGGAGCTCGAGAAGAAGCCCGACGACGGCATCGCGCTGGTGCGGGTCGAGCAGTACTACCCGGCGCCGATCGAGGAGCTGCGCGGCATCGCCGAGCGATACCCGGACGCGGAGCTCGTCTGGGTGCAGGACGAGCCCGAGAACCAGGGCGCCTGGCCGTTCATGGCCCTCGAGGTCGCTCCGAAGCTGGGCCGGTCCATGCGCGTGGTCTCGCGCCCGTCCGCGGCCTCCCCCGCGGCCGGCTCGGCCAAGCGGCACGCCTCCGAGCAGGCCGACCTGCTGTCGCGGGCGCTCACCCGCTGACCCGCAGTCCGCACGACGCGGTCGGGCCCGTCGGAACCTCGTGTTCCGGCGGGCCCGTCGCGTTGCGGGCGGACCGTGCCTGACCGCAGGCCCGCAGAGACCGGCAGGAGCGCTCGCGACGTGCGGGTGCCGCGGCGACCGGAGGCCGCCGGACACGACGGAGCCCCGGCCCTTCGAGGGCCCGCGGTGCGCGGGAGGTCTCGAACGGCCGGGGCTCCCCGGGTCGTGCGGCGCCTAGAGGCGGGCGGGCGCCTGGGAGTGCGCGGCGTGCTCGTCGCGGAGCATGCCGAGCACCTGGGCGCGGAGGTCCTCCGGCGCCGTCTCCTTGCACGCACGCTGCACGGCGACCGTCAGAACCACGCCGACCTTCGCCTCGTCGGCGCAGTCGACGCATCCCGCCATGTGCTCGCGGATGTCGGCGGCGTCCTCCTTGCACAGCTCGTTGTGGAGGTACTCCTCGAGCTCGGCCTTCGCCTTCGTGCAGCCGCTGTCGGTCATTTCGTGCTCCCGGAAGTGAATGCGGCGCGGAATCCGCGCTCGCGTGCGTAGTCGGTGAGTCGTTCGCGCAGCATGCGCCGGCCGCGGTGCAGCCGGCTCATGACGGTCCCGACGGGGGTCTTCATGATGTCCGCGATCTCCTGGTAGGAGAAGCCTTCGACATCGGCGAAGTAGACGGCGAGCCGGAAGTCCTCCGGGATCGCCTGGAGCGCCTCCTTCACCGCGGTGTCGGGGAGGTGGTCGATCGCCTCCGCCTCGGCCGAGCGGCTGGAGGTGGCCGTGGTCGACTCGGCGCCGCCCAGCTGCCAGTCCTCGAGCTCGTCGATCGCGCTCTGGTAGGGCTCGCGCTGCTTCTTTCGGTACGAGTTGATGAACGTGTTCGTGAGGATGCGGTAGAGCCAGGCCTTCAGGTTGGTGCCCTGCTCGAACTGGCGGAACGCGCCGAACGCCTTCGCGAACGTCTCCTGTACGAGGTCCTGCGCGTCGGAGGGGTTCTTCGTCATCCGCAGACCGGCCGCGTAGAGCTGGTCGATGAAGGGCAGCGCCTGCTGCTCGAAGAGGGAGCGGAGATCGACGGGAGCCTCGACCGGGGCGTCGTCCAGCGACTCCTCGACGGTCTCCACGATCGTCTGCTCCGCGTCGGCGGGCTCGGGAGCCTCGTCGGCGGGGGTGGTGCGGGGTTCGTCGTCGCGAGTCATCACGAGCGATTCTAGAGCGGCGGCGCGGCGGACGACCGGGGTTGCGGCGCGAGGGCGCCTCCGGGCGACGGGCCTGCTGCTCCGGAGGACCGGGGGTGCTGCCGTCATGCTCCGCCTCCGTCACGCTCCTGACGACGCCCTGCGCGCCGACTATCCTGACAACCGATGGTCTTCTCGCGTTATTCCGCCCCCGAGTTCGATCCGTACGGCGACGCCCGTGCGCTCCCCGGCGACGACGCCTGGCCCGCACCCCTCGCGGCCGGCGCTCTCGACGCCGAGGTCGGCCTGCCCGGCTCCAAGTCGCTGACCAACCGGGAGCTGGTGCTCGCTGCTCTGGCCGACGGGCCCTCCACGCTGCGGGCGCCGCTGCACTCCCGCGACAGCGCCCTGATGGTCGAGGCGCTGCGCTCGCTCGGCACCACGATCCGGGAGTCCGGCTCGACCGGCGGCTTCGGCGCCGACCTGGTCGTGGAGCCCGCGGAGGAGCTGCTCGGCTCGACGACGATCGACTGCGGGCTCGCGGGCACCGTGATGCGCTTCGTCCCGCCGCTGGCCGGCCTCGCGCTCGGCCCCACCACCTTCGACGGCGACGCGTACGCGGCGAAGCGGCCGATGGGGGCGACGATCGCCTCCCTCCGCGCGCTCGGCGTGGACGTCGCCGATGACGGCCGCGGCGCGCTCCCCTTCACCGTCCACGGCTCCGGGGCCGTCCGGGGCGGCGACGTCGTCGTCGACGCCTCGCGGTCGAGCCAGTTCGTCTCGGCGCTCCTGCTGGCCGGCGCCCGCTTCGAGGAGGGACTGCACCTGCGCCACGAGGGCAGCGCCGTCCCCTCCCGGCCCCACATCGACATGACCGTCGCCGCACTGGCGGCACGGGGCGTCGAGGTCGGCACGCCCGCCGACGGCGAGTGGACCGTCGCGCCGCAGCCCATCGCCGGCGCCGACGTGCTGATCGAGCCCGACCTCTCGAACGCCGCGCCGTTCCTCGCTGCGGCCCTCGTCACGGGCGGCCGCGTCCGGCTTCGCCACTGGCCGGCCGTCACCACGCAGGTCGGGGCGCACCTCGAGCGGATCCTGCCGCTGTTCGGCGCCCGCGTCGAGCGCGACGGCGAGGACCTCGTGGTCACCGGCGGCGACGAGATCCTGGGCGTGGACCTCGACCTGTCGGAGGGAGGCGAGCTCGCCCCCGCCCTCGCCGCCCTCGCCGCGCTGGCCTCCACTCCCAGCACCCTGACCGGGATCGGCCACATCCGCCACCACGAGACGGACCGCCTCGCCGCCCTCGCCGCCGAGATCACCGGCCTCGGCGGCCGGGTCACGGAGCTCGAGGACGGTCTGCGCATCGAGCCGGCCGAGCTCCACGGCGGCCGCTGGCGCACCTACTCCGACCACCGCATGGCCCACGCCGGCGCTCTGATCGGCCTCGTGGTCCCCGGCGTGGTGATCGAGGACGTCGCGACGACAGCGAAGACCCTCCCGCAGTTCCCGGAGCTGTGGACGACCCTCGCCGGATCGGTCTGACCCGTGTCGTGGTGGACGGACAGCGGCCTCGACGCCGACGGTGCTCTCGACGACTTCGACGGGTACGACGAGTCGGACGCGCGGGTGCGCCCGAACCCGAAGGGCACGAAGCCCCGGACCAAGAACAGGCCCGCCTACGAGGACGCCGAGATCGCGATGGTGCTCGGCGTCGACCGGGGTCGCTACACGGTGATGATCGGCGACGGGACGCCCGAGGAGCACGAGTTCACGGCGGCCCGGGCCCGCGAGCTGCGGCGCCAGGCGATCGTGGCCGGCGACCGCGTCGACGTGGTCGGGGACTCCAGCGGCGACGAGGGGACGCTCGCCCGCATCGTCCGCATCCGCGAGCGGTCGACCCTCCTCCGCCGCAGCGCCGACGACACCGACGCGATCGAGCGCGTGATCGTCGCCAACGCCGACCAGATGCTCTGCGTGGTGGCCGCCGCCGACCCCGAGCCCCGGACCCGGCTGGTCGACCGCTACCTGGTCGCCGCCTTCGACGCCGGGATCACTCCGATGCTCTGCATCACCAAGACCGACCTCGCGGACCCGGCACCGTTCCTCCGCAACTTCGAGGGGCTCGACCTCCGCGTGTTCCTCTCGAGCCAGGACGAGCCGCCGGTCGACGAGATCGCCGACGCCCTCCTCGGCCACGAGACCGTGGTCGTCGGGCACTCCGGAGTCGGCAAGTCCACCCTCGTGAACAAGCTCGTCCCGGACGCGCACCGGGCCATCGGGCGCGTGAACACCGTGACGGGCCGCGGTCGGCACACCTCGTCCTCCACCGTCTCGCTCCGCGTGGAGCGCGGCGACCGGCACGGCTGGGTCATCGACACCCCCGGCGTCCGCTCGTTCGGACTCGGCCACGTGAACACCGACAACATCCTCGGTGCGTTCACGACCCTCGCCGTGATCGCCCGGGACTGCCCGCGCGGCTGCACGCACCTGCCCGACTCCCCCGACTGCGCCATCATCGAGGCGGTCGAGGGCGGACTGCTGGGCGCCAGCGGACCGGAGCGCCTCGACTCGCTCCAGCGCCTCCTGACCACCTTCGCCACGACCGACGGAAGCAGACGATGACCGACCTCTCCCCCCTCCCCGCCGAGGCGCGCCTCGCCGCCGGCGACTCCGCTCCGGAGTTCACGCTGCCGAACCAGGACGGCGAGCCCGTCTCGCTCGCGGACTACCGCGGACGGCGCGTCATCCTGTTCTTCTACCCCGAGGCCGACACCCCCGGCTGCACCACGGAGGCCTGCGACTTCCGCGACAACGCGGCGTCCCTCCGCGACTCCGGCTACGAGGTCCTCGGGATCTCGCGGGACGCCCCGGAGGCGCTGCGCCGCTGGGCCGACGCCCAGGGCATCGCGTACCCGCTGCTGAGCGACCCCGACATGACCGTGCACCGCGCGTACGCGGTGTGGGGCGAGAAGAGCCTCTACGGCAAGACCGTCGTCGGCGTGCTGCGCTCGACGTTCGTCGTCGGAGCCGAGGGAGCGCTCGAGTTCGCGCAGTACGGCGTCCGGGCGACCGGGCACGTGCAGGCGCTCCGCAAGAAGCTGAAGCTCGTCTGACACCGGGGCGCGCGGTGCAGGTCATCGTGCGCCACCGGCTCTCGGGGTTCCGCTCATCTGCGAGCATCTCTCATGTCGACGTGAGCGGCACTGCCCGGTGCCCCGTCGGGACGAGGGGTGGTCAGGGTGCGCTCGAATGCTCGCAGGACGACGGCCGCAGCGGCGATCGCGGTCGTGGCCGCTGTACTGGCGGGCTGCACGCCACCGGAGCCGGCGCTCACCGCCGCCAGGGTGCTGCAGGCGGTGTCCGTCGCCGTCTCGTCCGACGGGGGTGTACGTGCGATCGAGGGGACGGCCCTCGCCGTCGGCGACGACCCGTCCGACACCTCGGCGACCACCACCGTCTACGATCCCCCCGAGGTCGCCGCCGACCTGCCGGTCCGTGTCCGGCCCTCGTGGCGCACCGCCGACGCCTCGGGCACCGATCCGGCCGACCTCGCCGGGCGCTCGGGTCGGATCGAGATCTCGCTCGCGGTGGAGAACCTGACGGTCCGGCCCGAGGAGGTCGCGTTCGACGCGGCCGGTCGTGCAGCCCGCCGCAGTGCACTCGTCGGCGCTCCGCTGACGATCGCAGCCTCCGCGGTCCTGCCGGGCGTCTCGCCGAGTCGCGTCGTCACTGAGAGCGAGTCGGGTGCCGTCACCAACGGCGTGCTCAGCCGTGACGAGCACGGAGACGCCGTCGTGCAGTGGGCCGCTCTCCTCGCTCCCCCGGGCGGTGGCGCGACGGCGACGCTGACCCTCGTCGCCGACGTCGCCGACTTCGCCGTCCCCGCCTTCGACCTGGCGGTCCAGCCCGGCCTGAGCACCGACCCGACCACCGAGGGGGCGCTGGGCGCCGCGTTCGACTCCTCCGACGCCTCGCCGCTCGCCCTCGAGCGCCGCACGATCGAGGTCGTCACCGCGGTGGACGACCTGCTGACGCAGGCCGGCACCACCGTCGCCGAGGTGCGGGCCTCGCTCGACGCGACCTCCGAGACTCTCGGTGTCCGCACGGCCGAGGAGCTGCGGGCCGGCGCCGCCTCGACGGCGGCCTCGATGCAGAGCCTCTCCGGGCAGCTCGGCGCGCTCCGGGCGCAGCTGTCGTCGACGGTCTCGGGCACCGAGTCCGGCCTGCTGGCGCAGCTGTCCGAGGCGATCGACGCGGTGGACGCCATGCTGGGCGACACATCGGCCGCGGTGCCGCCGCCGACGGTCTCGGGCAGCGGATGCGGACTCGCCGTCGACGGCGGCCGCACCGGCTCGATCCACTCGGAGCTGCTACGGCTCACGGCCGAGCTCGACGCGTACGGGACCGCGGCCGAGTCCTGCCGCGACGAGGTCGTCGCGGCTCTCCGTGCTGCCGCGGGGCCGGCACAGCCCTCCGCCGAGACCTGCACGGCACCCTCGATGACCTGCTCCCTCGCCGCCTCCGCAGCCGCCGTCGACACCGTGCTGCTCGGGATGCTCGATCGCGGGCAGGACCTCGTCGACTCCCTGCAGCCGGAGCTGATGGACGGCGTGCAGGCCGGGTTCGCCGCCCTCGCGAGCAGGGTGGACGCCGCGTCGGCCTCGGTGGACACCCTGGCCGACCCGGAGGGATCCGTCACCCGGGCGCTCGCCGCCCTGTCGGCGACGCTGGACGAGCTCGACGCGGACACCGCGGGCCTGGAGACGACGGTCGCCTCGGTCGGCGCCGCCGCCACGACCGCCCTGGACGAGCTCGGCACGCCGACCAGCACGGGGTCGCTGTCGGCGCAGAACCAGGAGCTGGCCGATCGGCTCTGCGAGCTGTCGCCGGCGACACAGTCCCCTGCTGCCGCACCCACGCCGACCGGGCGCCCGACGCGCGCACCCGTGGAGGTGACCCGGGGCTCCGTCGAGGAGCTCCGCGCCTACCTGACCGCGACGCCCTGCTCCGGCGCGGGCCGCCTCGACGCCCCCGACGGCTATCCGGCCCCCCTGGCCGACCGGCTGAGCGACCAGGTCCACGCGTGGACCGCCGTCGCCTCCACCGTCGGCAGCACCGGCGCGAGTGCCGACCTCGCCGCCCTGCGCGCCGCGCTCGCCACGGTCCGCAGCGGCATGGCCGAGGCCGGCGCGACGGCCGGCTCGGACGACGCACGCCTCACCGGCCTGCTCGCCTCCCTCCGCACCGGCGTCGACGCGCTGACCGCTCAGCGCGACGCCCTCGGCACCCGCATCGACGCTCTCGGCGCCCAGCAGGACGCTCTCGCACCGGCGATCCAGAAGGCGTTCGCCGAGACGGACACGGCCGCCGCCTCCGCGGTCACCGCACTCCTCGACGAGCAGGTGCGGCGGATCTCGACGCGCTCCGGCGCCGACGCCGACGCGGTCGTCGCGATGTTCGACCGGTCGGTCTCGAGCCTGCGCACGGCCTCCTCCGGCATCCGCTCCGACGGTGCAGCGACGGTGGACGCCGGGCACCGGGCTCTCCGCACCGCGGAGGCCCGGATCGGCGGGGCCGTCTCCGAGCGGACGCGCGCCTCCCTGGCCGGCATCGCGACGACGATCGACGCCTCGACCCGCGACACCGACGCGGCCGCCGCGCTCCTCGCAGCCGATCTGCACAAGGTGCTCCTGGACCTCGGCGACCGGACGGTCGGCGGCTCCGGCCTGCTCGGATCGATGACCACGAGTGCCGCGAAGGTCGGCACCGCCGACGTGCAGCTCGCCCTCGCCTCGCAGAGCGCACGGGGCTACGCCGCGGTGCGATCCGAGGACGTCTCGGGCATCCTGCTGGCGCAGGCCCAGGAGCGGGCCTCCCTCCGCGCCGGGGATGAGCTTCCCGCGTTCCACCTCGACCTGCCCGAGGGCACGCGGACCCGGACGGTCTACTCCTTCCGGATCGGGGACGAGCGATGACCCGCCTGGGCAGGCGCGCGGCGCAGCACCCCCGCACCGCCCGACGGAGCCCGATGCTGATCGGCGGCGCCGTCGCCCTCCTCGGCGTCAGCGGTGCCCTCGTCTCCCTCCTGCCCCCGCAGTCCGCCCCGATGACGGAGGTCGCCGCTCTCCCGGTCGGCTTCTCGTGCGCCCGGGTGCCCGAGCGGATGACGCTCGGGGTGGTGGTCTCGCTCAGCTCGGCTCCGGGCGAGGGCGCGGAATGGAAGGACGCGGCGAACGGCGCCGTCGTCGCCGCGCACCGGTCAGCGATGGGCGGCTGCGAGATCGGTCTCGTCGCCGTCGACGACCACGGGACGCCCGAGGGTGCCCGCGCCGCCGTCGAGGAGCTGACGGGGCAGGGCGTGTCCGGCCTCGTCCTCGCGACCCACGGCACCCACACCGCTGCGGCCGTGGACGCCGCTCGGGCCGCGGGGATAGCGGCCGTCCTCCCGTACGGAGGCGGCCCCGCCCTGCCCGACGACGGCGTCTGGTCCCTCGGACCCGACACCGCCTCGGCCGACGCGGCACTCGTGGAGGAGGCCGGCGGAGGCGCCCGGGTACTCCTCGTCGACACCGGTGGAGGCACCCCGACCGGTCTCTCGCCCGCCGCGACGGTGACCGCCGATCCCGGCGCCACCGCGGACGTGATCATCACCGCCGCCCGCCCGCACCTCGAGGGCGAGCTGGCGGTCGAGCGCGTCGTCGTGTCCGGCCCCGCCGCGGCGCAGGCGACGGCGGTCGCCGCTCTGCAGGCGGCGGGGGCGTCCGTCCCGATCCTGCTCACGCCCGACGCGCTGAGCCCCGCCTTCGCTCCCGCCCTGGCCGCGGCCGGAGGCACCCTCTCGGGAGATCTGACGACGATCGGCACGGATTCCGGCGACGCGGTCGCTCTCCGCGGCGACGAGCGCGGGCGCGCGGCCTCTGCGTTCCTGGGGGCTGTGCGGATGACCGCCGACGATGCCGCGCGGACGACCCTCCTCGGCGACCGCGCGTTCCGCGATCTCGCCGCGGTCGCGGACGCCCCCAGCCACGACGCCGTCGTGGCGCTGGTGCGAGCCGCGGCCGTCGCAGGCAGCAGAGAACCCGCGGCGGTCGCCGCCGCACTCCGGGGATCCACGATCGGACCGGCGGACGGGCTCGCCGGTCCGCCGCTCGACTTCGGCGCCGCGCACGCTCTGGACGTCCCGGCACTCCCCCTCCACTCCTCGCCGCAGCGCCTCGGCCTGCGGCCCGCCGACCCGCCGCTGCTCTGGTTCGCCGGACAGCCCCGACCGTGAGCCCCCGGTGCGACTCCTCCTCGACCTCGACGGCACCCGCTCCGACATCGACCTCGGCCGCCACCGCGACTCCGCGACACTCGGCGAGCTGATCGCCACCGCCACCGGGCACCGCCTCCCGCCCGGGACGGCCCTCGCCGTCGACACCGCCCTGCACCCTGTGGAGACCCGGCTGGCCGATCTGCTGCTGCTCGAGGGGACGCGGATCGCCCGCTCCCCCCTGCCCCGACCTGCCGCGGCCCGCGGGTGGACGGCCGTGCTGTCGGGCGGTCTCGGCGCGGGAGCCGTGGTCGAGATCCCTCGGGGCCGTGCGCTGATCGTGGGCCGCTCCCCGCACGCCGACGTCGTCCTCGACACGGCGAGCGCCTCCTGGGAGCACTTCTCGGTGACCCGCGAGGGCGACGGCCTGCGGGTGCGCGACGCCGACAGCACCAACGGCACTCTGGTCGACGGCGTCTCCGCGACGGGGGACGGGGTCCTCGTCTCCGACGCCGCGGTCGTGATCGCCGGTGGGGCGGCTCTCCGACTGCGCCCCGCGCCTCCCGAGCTCCTCGCGCCCGAGCCGGGGAGCACGGACAACGTCACCGCGACGGCGACTGTGCCCTTCAACCGGCCGCCGCGACCGGGACGTCCGGCGGCCGGCGAGGCGGTCGTCCCGCCGGCCCGCCTCGAGATCGCCTCCGCCACGACCTTCAGCGTGATCACCGTCGCCGCGCCGCTCGTCCTCGCCTTCGCGATGGTCCTCATCATGGGCGATGCGCGCTACGCCCTCTTCGCCGCGCTCAGCCCCGTGGCCGGAGTGGGCCTGTGGTTCGAGCAGCGGCACCGGCACGCCCGAGCGACCCGGTCCGAGGAGCAGCGCTACGGCGAGGCGCTGCAGACGCTCCGCGACGACATCGCCCGTTCCGCGCGTGTCGAACGGGCCCGCCTCGAGGAGGACGCGCCCGACCCGGCGACGACGATCCGCCGGGCGGCGCTGCCCGCCACGTCGCTGTGGCAGCGGCGCGCGACCTCCGCCGATGTGCTCCGCCTGCACATCGGCGTCGGCGACGTCCCGTGGTCTCCCCCGCTCGATCAGCGCGGAGTGCCGCGGCTCGAGGAGGAGGTGCGCGCGATCCTGGCGGTGAGCGTCGTCCCGAGCGCGCCCGTGTCCATCGATCTCGCGGACTCGGGCGTCGTCGGGATCGTCGGCGACCGCGAGGGCGGCCTCGCTCTGGCGAGGAGCCTGCTCTGCCAGGCGGCGGTCCACTGCGGTCCGGCCGACCTGGCGATCGGGGTGTTCTGCGACCGGCGACGCGACTCCGACTGGAGCTGGGCCTCCTGGCTCCCCCACACGCGTCTGCCCGGGGGCGGACGCCGACTCTCCGACCGGCGCGACCGCAGCTCCGAGCTCCTCCGCGCCCTCCGCGAGGAGGACTCGCCGCGCGTGCTCCTGGTGCTCGACTCCGACGTGCTGACCGAGGGACGCGCCGCTCCGGCGCGCGAACTCCTCGGACTCGGCCGCGGCGAGCGCGAGGCGGCGACCCGGATCTCCGGCCTCGTGCTCGCGGCGTCGGAGGAGCAGCTCCCCGCCTCCTGCACGGTCGTCGTCCGGGTCGGAGCGGACGCCTCGGCGGTCCTCTCCCGGCCCGACGAGCGGATCACCGTCGAGGACGTGGTGCTCGCCGGTCTCGCCTCCTCCACGGCCGAGCGCTGTGCGCGCGACCTGGCGCGCTTCGAGGACCCGGAGCTCGTCACCGCGGGGGCGGCCCTCTCCGCGCTCGTGCGGCTGCCGCCGCTCCTGGGCGCCGATCGTCCGACCGCCGCGGACGTCCGGGGGTGGTGGTCGAGCGCCCGGGGCGTGCGCGCGCCCGTCGGCTCGTCCGAGCACGGTCCGCTCGTGCTCGATCTCGTCGCCGACGGCCCGCACGGCCTGGTCGGCGGCACCACGGGCTCGGGCAAGAGCGAGTTCCTGCGCTCCTTCGTGGCCGGCCTCGCGGCCTGGAACGATCCGACGCGCCTCACCTTCGTGCTCATCGACTTCAAGGGGGGTGCAGCGTTCGCGTCCTGCGAGCGGCTCCCGCACACGATCGGCACCATCAGCAACCTCGACGCCCAGCTCGCCGACCGCGCGCTGCGCTCGCTCCAGGCCGAGATGCGGCGTCGTCAGCGGCTCTTCGCCGCCGCCGGCGAGGGTGTCGACGACCTCGACGCGTACTGGGCCACCTCGCCGCCGGAGCCGATGCCGCGGCTCCTGCTCGTCGTCGACGAGTTCGCCGTTCTCGCGAAGGAGCATCCCGACGTCCTGACGTCCCTCGTGAGCGTCGCCGCGGTCGGCCGGACGCTCGGCGTGCACATGATCCTCGCCACCCAGCGTCCGGCCGGAGTGGTGAACGACGACATCCTCGCCAACACCAACCTCCGCGTCGCCCTCCGGGTGCAGAGCCGGGACGACTCCGCCGACGTGATCGGAGTCGCGAGCGCGGCCGGGATCTCCCGCTCCCAGACCGGCCGAGCGTACGTGAAGCGGGGCCAGAACGACATCTCGCCCGTCCAGACGGCGCTGGTCACCGGTCGCGCGGAGGCGTCGGCCGTCGAGGCGATCGAGGTCCGCCCGGTCGGACCCACGGGCGTCCCCGTCGAGGGCCCCTCCCCGGTCGCCGCCGACGAGACGGCCCCGACCGATCTCGACCTCCTGATCGACGCGGTGGTCGAGGCGGACGCCGCTTCGGGCTTCGGCCCTCCCCGCCCGATCTGGCCGGAGCCGCTCGAGGACACCATGGCCCTCAGCGGGTTCGGTGCGGAGGAGTCCGACCTCGGTCGCGTCGTCGGCGACGTCCTGCACGTCGCACTCTCGGACGACCCCGACCGGCAGCGCCGGACGCCGACCGGCTGGGATCTGGGCGAGGGGAACCTGCTCCTCATCGGCATCCCCGGCAGCGGCACCAGCACGGCGCTCGCGTCGATCGCGCTGACGGCCGCCCGCCACTTCCCCCCGGACGAGCTCGACCTCTACGTCCTCGCTGCCGGTTCCCGCGACTCCGCCCCGCTCGCGCGACTCCCGCACACCGTCTCCTACGTCGGCGCAGGTGCCGGATCCCACGAGAAGCAGACCCGGTTCCTCCGTCACCTGCGCGACGAGGTGCGCCGGCGCCGAGCATCGCCCGGGGGCCACCGTCGTGCGCTGGTGCTCGTCGACGGTCTCGCGACTCTGAAGGACGAGTTCCAGGACTGGGAGGGCCTGGCTCTGATGGAGGCGTTCACCCGCGCCTACGCCGACGGACCGGAGCTCGGCCTGCACTTCGCGGTGACGAGCACCCGGGCGAGGGCGATCCCCTCGGTGATGGAGGAGGTCACGACGCAGAAGTGGCTGTTCCGCCTCGCCGACCCGCAGGACTACGCCGCCGCCGGGGTGAAGCCGGTGCAGGCGCCGCCAGCGGTGCCGGGGCGCTGCGTCATCGCCTCGTCGCTCCTGCAGACGCAGGTCGCGACTCCGAGGGCCGGTCTCGACGACGCGATCGCCGAGCTCGCGGCCGCCTGGCCGGATGCGCGCGGCAGGACGAGCACGGTCGGCACGCTTCCCGACAGGGTCGCTGTGGGCGCACTCGGGATCGAGGCCCGCTTCGATCGCGAGCCGTGGCTGCTCCCGATCGGCCTCGGCGAGTCGGACCTCGCCCCGCTGGCGTTCCAGGTCTTCGAGGGCGAGCACGTCGTCATCGCCGGACCCGCTCGATCGGGCAAGTCGACCGTGCTGCTCGCCCTGGCCGAGGCGGCGCGGGCCGCCGGCTCGGTCGCCGTCTGGGGAGTGTGCGATCGACGCTCCCCGCTCAGGGGCGCCGACCTCGACCGACTCGCCGTGGGCGCGGAGGAGCTCTGCACCCTCCTCGCGTCGCTGTCGACGGAGGAGGGCCCCGTGCTGCTCCTCCTCGACGACGCCGAACGCTGGGACGACACCGACCAGGCGCTGATGAGGCTGGTCTCGTCGGGTCGCCCGGGACTCTGCGTCGTGCTGGCCGGCCGGTCGAGCGAGCTCCGCAGCCATTTCGGGAACTGGACGAAGAAGGCGGCGGCCTCCCGCTCCGTGCTGCTGCTCCAGCCCGACATCGACAACGACGGCACTCTCCTCGGCGCGCAGATCCCGCGGCGCTTCCCCGTCCCGCCCACGGTGGGCCGGGGCTTCGTCAGCCTCGACGGCGAGATCCACTTCGTGCAGTCGGTCTCGCCGACGCCGGCGGACGGCGGCTGATCAGCGCCCTCGGGCGGGTGATCGCGCCTCCGCCACCGAGTCGATCGGCGCGTCCTCCTCGAGAGCGCTCCGATCACTCCGAGACGCTCCGATGGAGGTGCGCGGAGGAAGGAGCGCGGCGACGACGAGCACGTCCCGCCCCCGCTCGCCGGAGCACGCAGGGGCGGGACGGCCGGTCAGCTCCCTCCGCCGGCGGCGAAGATGTTCTGCGAGATCGTCGCCAGCTGGCTGCGCAGCTCCTCGAGCTCCTGCTTGGCCTTCTCGAGGGCCGACTTCGTCTCCGGCCAGGTCGACGAGCGGAACTGCGAGGCCAGCGGACCGTCCCAGACGTTCGGATCGGACAGTGTCCGCCCCTGTGCGTCGAGCCGGCTGATCTGATCGGCGAGGCCGCCGTTGACGATCGACTGGATCTGCTGGATCGCGGACTTCGCCTCGTCGGTCGAGAGAACACGTGACATGGATCACACCTTTCTACCCCTGCGGACGGGACCGTCCCGACCGCTCCCCACTCCACCAACGTCTCATGAGGATGTCTCGTCATGGTAGAAGGCAAGACAGCACAGACGGCTCGCGTGGCGTCGACGGCTCGACACTGGCGCGGGAGGTCGACTCACTCGCGAGTGGTGATCGCGAAGGGACTGCTCGAGAGGTCCGAGAACGCGCCCACTCGGGCGCGCAGCTCGCAGGACGGAGTCACCGTGAGGGCGGTCACCGTCAGCCCGTCGGACGACACGGCGACCGCGCCGCCGCAGCCGTCGCTGAACCGCACGCCCTCCACTCCGCCCGCGATCGCGTCGAGCATGCTGCTCGCCGGCGCGGACGACGGCGTCGCGAGCAGGGGGTTCACGGGGTCGGCCCCGCTCGGCCAGACCGGCACCAGCGTCACCGGCAGCGGGGTCCGGCCGACCGTCCGCGCGGGAGTCTCGATGCGCACATCCCGCAGCCGCTGCACGGGATACGCCGTCCCGGTGACCGCAGGGTCGGCCACGGCCTGTGCCGTCGCAGACGCTGCCGCCGCCAGCCACCCGTCCAGGGCGCTCTGCTCGGCCACCGCGATCGGCACGGTCGCCGTGACGTCGACGATCCCCTGCGCCGGGACGTGCAGGTCCGTCAGGCTCCAACCGCAGCCGACCCCGACTCCGGTGACGCTCGGCCGGTTGCGCACCGCCGTCACTCCGGACCAGCTGGCCGCGGGGCACGCCGCCGCGGCGTCCGGGCCCGGCAGCACCTCGAGGAAGGACCCCGAGAGGGGCGCGCTCTGGGCGGAGTAGGAGATCTCGACGACCACGGCCCGTCGCTCCGCGTCCCAGGTGGCCGATCGCGTCACTCCGAGGCCCGTCGGCAGCGGCCGGTCCTGCTGCCGGGCCGACAGGTCGGCATCCGGTGCCGAGGCCCGTGCTCCGCCGCCGCGCGGCTGGACGGCGAGGAGCACCGCCCCGATGAGCAGGACGCCGGCGCCGACGGCGGCGAGAATCATCCGCAGACGTCCGCCGCGCCCCCGCCGAGCAGGAGCCTCGAACGGCCGTTCCGCCAGGCGCAGCTCGCGGCGCGGCACCGGGCGGAGCACGGTCGCCTGCGACGACGGGCCGAGCTCGGGAGCGGGCCCCTCCTCCACCGGCTCCGACGACATCTCCACCGCCATCCCGCGGAGGACCGTGCCCGGGCGCTCGGCCTCCTCGAACTCCGCCGCGCCCGCCGCGAGCGGCAGCGCCGGCAGCCCGGCCAGCGCCGGGGAGAGGCGTCGCAGGATCCCCGCCGCCTCCGCAGCCGTCGGCCGCGACGCCGGATCCTTCGCGAGCATCCGGTCCAGGAGCGACGCGAGCCGCGGCGGCAGATCCAGCGGCGGCGGGAGCATCGCGACGTGCCGGTAGGCGACCGCGACGTCGGCGCCGGGGCCGGCGAACGGGGTCCGGCCGCACAGCAGCTCGTAGAGCAGGATCCCCGTCGAGTAGACGTCGCTCGGCGGGCCGGCCGCTCCGGTGGCGAGCATCTCGGGCGAGAGGTACTCCGGCGTCCCGATGACACCCGTCGTCGCGCGCGGCCCCTCGGCGACCACGTGAGCGATGCCGAAGTCGGAGACGCGGACGGCGGAGCCCGCATCGTCCGCACCCTCCGCGAGCAGGACGTTGTCGGGCTTCACGTCCCGGTGGACCGTGCCGATCGCATGCGCGGCGGCGAGAGCGTCGAGGATCGAGGCCGCCACGGGCAGCGCATCGACCGCCGGGAGGGTGCCCTCGTCCCGCAGCAGCTCCCGCAGCGATCCGCCGCCGACGAGCTCCATCACGATCCCGAGCGTCTCCCCCTCCACGACGAGGTCGAGCACCTCCACGACGTGCGGGTGCCGCAGACGGGTGAGCACCGACCTCTCACGGACGAACCGCTCGACCAGGCCCGCGTCGTGCACGTGCTCACCGCGGAGGAGCTTCGCCGCGCGGTCCGGCCCCTGCGCGTCGGCGACGCGCCACACCTCGCCCGCGGCACCCGAGCCGATCCGCTCGAGCAGGCGGTAGCGCGCCCCCAACGGATCCCCGGCACTCCTCGCCATGCCGCCTCCCGATCCGAGCTTCCGTCATCTTCGAGGGGAAGAATAGCGGAGACCGCTCGGGCGGATCAGCGGTGGCGCATCGGCCGGATCAGAACCCCTCGTTGGCGCGCGGCGCGTAGTCGGCGCCCAGCGCCTCCAGCTCGTCGGTGGTCAGCTCCACGTCCAGCGACGCGACCGCGTCGTCGAGGTGGTGGAGCTTCGTGGCTCCGACGATCGGAGCGGTGACAGCCTCCTGCTGCCGGACCCAGGCGAGCGCCACCTGCGCACGGGGCACGCCGCGCTGCTCGGCGATGCGTGCGACGGTCGCGACGGTCCGCCGGTCGGCCTCCTCCTGCTGGCGGTAGAGGGTGCCGCCGAAGACGTCGGTCTCGGTGCGCGCCGTGGTCTCGTCCCAGTCGCGGGTGAGCCGGCCCCGGGCGAGCGGCGACCACGGGATCACGCCGACTCCCTGGTCGACGCAGAAGGGGTGCAGCTCGCGCTCGTCCTCGCGATGGATCAGGTTGTACTGGTCCTGCATCGAGACGAACCGCGTCCAGCCGCCCAGATCCGCGGTGTACTGCGCCTTCGCGAACTGCCACGCCCACATGCTCGAGGCGCCGATGTAGCGCGCCCTGCCCGAGCGGACGACGTCGTGGAGGGTCTCCATCGTCTCCTCGATCGGCGTCTCGGGGTCCCAGCGGTGGATCTGGTAGAGGTCGACGTAGTCCGTGCCGAGACGCCGGAGGCTGTCGTCGATAGCGCTGAGGATGTGCCGCCGCGAGAGGCCGCCGCCGTTGGGGCCGGGGCGCATCCGCCCGTGGACCTTCGTGGCGATCACGACCTCCTCGCGGACCGCGAAGTCCGCGAGCGCACGGCCGACGAACTCCTCGCTCGTGCCGTCGGAGTAGACGTCCGCCGTGTCGAACGTGGTGATGCCGAGCTCCAGCGCCCGCCGGAGGAAGGTCCGCGACTCCTCCTCGCCCATGCTCCAGCCGTGGGCCCCGCGGTCGGGAGCGCCGAAGCTCATGCAGCCGAGGACGATCGAGGAGATCTGCAGGCCGCTGGAGCCGAGTCGGGTGGAGTCCATGCGCGTCGCTTCCGTGTCGAGGAGGGGGTCCCTCCAGCGTCGCACCCGCGAGCGGCGGCGCGCCAGCCGTCCGGCTACACGGCCGGATCGCGACGAGTGGCGGCGACCACGCTCGGGAGGAACAGCGCGACGACGGCCACCACGGCCGGCGCCAGCAGCGCCCAGCCGATGTCGGGCACGGCGTACTGGCCCTGGAAGGCGCCGAGCGCCACGGCCGTCATCACCAGCTGGATCGTCAGCGCCGACGCGCGCATCCAGCCGCGCCGTCGCACGGCGCCGAGCGTCGTCGCGGCGGCCCAGCACACGGCGATCAGCGCGAGGACGACGATGGCGATCCCTCCGCCGACCGTGTCGGCCCGGGTCGTCAGCAGCTCGAGCACGAGCCACGCCGCGACCCCGGCGACGGCGAGCGCCTCGAGTGCCAGGACCGCGATCAGCACCACCAGACCGAGCGGCCGGGAGGCGGTCGGGCGGGGTCCGCGGGACCCGTTCGCGTCAGCGGTCACAGGCACATCCCATCCAGGACTCTTGATTCGGGCTCATCCCCGTGACAGGCTAGTCCAGTTCGTTTCACCGCTCACAGGGTCGTGGGTTTCCGCCGATGTGAACATCCGATCCCGCCGCGCCGTCAGGCACGGGGGCGAGCCGGATGACCAGCACTGGAGCCGGGTGGCCGACGCAGTGCTCGCGCATCGCGTCGAGTGCACCGGCAAGAACCGAGCGTTCTCCCGTCCACCACCCCGATCCACCCCGCGCTCCAGCACGGGGCCTCGTGGCGTGCGCCGGTGAGGGCGCGGAGGTCGAGTACTGGTCGGGATCGTCGGCGTGGATCGATCATCCCACCCGAACACTGCGTGGTTCCTCCACGCACGCCTTCACACAAGGAGCACCCGCATGGACTGGCGCGACAAGGCCGCTTGCCTCACCGCAGACCCCGAGCTTTTCTTCCCGGTCGGCAACACCGGCCCGGCCGTGGACCAGATCGAGAAGGCGAAGTCGGTGTGCGCACGCTGCACCGTCACCGAGGTCTGCCTCCAGTACGCCCTCGAGACCGGCCAGGACTCGGGCGTGTGGGGCGGCCTCAGCGAGGACGAGCGTCGCGCCCTGAAGCGCCGCGCCGCCCGCGCACGCCGCGCCTCCTAGGCGCACGAGCCGCTCGGCGGCACGAACGACCCCGACCCCCGTCGCCTCTCGGCAGCGGGGGTCGCGTCGTCTCCGGGCTCAGGAGCGGGCGCGCTCCAGCCACCGCAGCGGCACCTCGATGGTGACCTCGGTGCCGCGCCCGACCAGCGTGTGCCAGTCGATGGTGCCGCCGAGCTCGCCCTGGATGAGCGTGCGCACGATCTGCGTGCCCAGGCCCGATCCGACCTTGCCCTCCGGCAGCCCGACGCCCGTGTCGCGCACCTTCACTGTGAGCTCGTCGTCGCTGCGCGAGGCGACGATCTCCACGTCGCCCTCCCGTCCGGCCAGGCCGTGCTCGACGGCGTTGGTGACCAGCTCGGTCAGGGCGAGGGCGAGCGGAGTCGCGTACTCGCTGGGCAGGTTGCCGAAGCTCCCCGTCAGCTTCGGGTGCACCGTGGTGTTGTGGGTCGAGGCGACCTCGGCGATCAGCAGCAGCACCCGGTCGAAGACCGCGTCGAAGTCGACGTTCTGGTTCAGCCCCTCCGAGAGCGTGTCGTGCACGACCGCGATGGCGGCGACGCGGCGCATCGCCTGCGTGAGCGCCTCCCGGGCGAGGTCGGAGTGGGTGCGCCTGGCCTGGATCCGCAGCAGCGAGGCCACGGTCTGCAGGTTGTTCTTCACGCGGTGGTGGATCTCGCGGATCGTCGCGTCCTTGGTGATGAGCTCCCGCTCCTGGTGGCGCAGCTCCGTCACGTCGCGGCACAGGACGACGGCGCCGACCCGCTCGCCGCGGTCGCGGATCGGGATCGCGCGCAGCGACACCGTCACTCCGCGGGCCTCGATGTCGGTGCGCCACGGCGCCCGGCCGGTCACGACCAGCGGGAGCGACTCGTCGATGACGACCTTCCCCGCGATCAGCTTCGTCGTGACCTCGGCGAGCGACTCCCCCTCGAGCTCGTCGGCGAAGCCGATGCGGTTGAACGCCGAGAGGGCGTTGGGGCTCGCGAACGTGGTGACGCCGTCGACGTCCAGGCGGATCAGGCCGTCGGACGCGCGCGGCGCCCCGCGGCGAGGACCGGTCGGCGCGCCCAGATCGGGGAAGTCGCCCGAGGCGATCATCGAGAAGAGGTCGTTCGCGCAGTCGTTGAACGTCAACTCCTGCCGGCTCGGCGTGCGCGTCTCGCTGAGGTTGGTGTGGCGTGTGACGACCGCGATGGGGCGGTCCGTCGTCCCGCCGTCGGAGGCTCCCAGGCGGCGCAGGACGGGCACCGCGCGCACGCGGGTGGGCGTCTCCTCGAACCAGTCCGGGGCGGAGGTGTCGACGATCCGCGCCGTCTCGAACGCCTCGACGACCTGGGCGCGCCACTCCGACTTGATCCTCTGCCCGACGAAGTCGCGGTAGAAGAGCGTCGCCGCACTGCTGGGGCGCGCGTGGGCGACGGCGACGAAGCTGTCGTCGGCCGTGGGCACCCAGAGCACGATGTCGGCGAAGGCCAGGTCGGCGAGCAGCTGCAGGTCGCCGACGAGCAGGTGCAGCCATTCGACGTCCGCTTCGTCGGATCGGCCGTGGGAGAGGACGAGGTCACTGAGGGTCGACACCCGACAAGCCTAGGGCGCGGCCGGGCGGCGCACGCCGGGCTCGCTGTCCACAGCTCGGGACGGCCGACGATTATCCACAGTCTGCGCCTCTGCCTTCCATGAGCATCCCTCGACTGCTTCGATGAGGTCGTCCTCGCGTGCCGACCCAGCGCGCCCCGCCCGTCGAGCAGAGAGGTGACCCGGACCCGTGAACAGCTCGTCCTGCCCCAGGAGATCGCCGCATGAGCCTTCCCCTCCACGCCTTCGACTACCGCACCCTCCCCCTCGACCCCGAGGCGGCCGTGGAGCGGCTCACCCTCGCGGAGTTCTTCGCCCCGCAGCCTGCGACCCGCGCGGAGCTGCCCGAACCGGAGCCCCTGCTCGCCCGGCTCACGCACCTCGTGATCGAGATCCTCGAGGGCTCGCGCGAGATCGACCAGATCGCGCGGTGGCTGAGCGACGAGGTCTACCACCACCTGCAGAAGCGGGTCGTGCTCGCGGCCCGCGCCCGCAGCCTGCGGAAGCGGACGGCGCAGCGCGTCCCGTTCACGGTCGGACGGGTGATCGTCACGGAGCCGCGGGACGGTGTCGTCGAGGGAGTCGTGCTGGTGCATCACCGCGCACGGAGCCGGGCCGTCGCGATCCGGCTCGAAGGCACGGACGCGCGCTGGCGTGCCACCGCGATCAACGTGCTGTGAGGAGCGGGTCAGCGCTCCGGGGCGGCCGCACCGGCCGGGAGCACGATCTCCACTCCCCTGTCGCGCAGGGCCTCCTCGAGCTCCGGGGGCGGCGGGGCGTCGGTGACGAGATGATCCGCGCGACCGAGCTCCGCGACCTCCTCGGGGACGGCTTCACCGCCGCCGACTACGACCGCGTCGGCGGACTCCCTCCCCAGCCCTGCTCGCAAGCGGTGTGCGCAGCGGTGGAGTCGGCGCTCGAGGCCAGCTGCGTCCCCGGGCTCGTCCTCGAGACGGACCGGCCGACGACGATCGGCCTCGGCGACACCTTCGCCGGCGGCTTCGTCTCGGCCCTCGCGCGCGGCGAGTCCTGACGGCGGGCGAGGCGGGCTCCGAGCCTCCGCAGGAACGCCGACGGCCCCGGACACCCGCTGCTGCGGGACCGGGGCCGTCGGCGTCGTCCGGGGAGGACTCAGCGGCGCTTGGACTGCGCGCGCCGCTCCTCACGGTTGGCGGGGGCGTCCGAGCCGCCCGGCTTCTGGCCGAAGGCGCCGGTCGTCGGAGTCTCCTCCGCCTCGCCCTCGGGGAGCGCCTTGCGGGCCTCCTCGGCGCGGGCCTTCGCGGTGGCCGCCTGCTGCACCTGTCCGCGCTGGTCGCGGACCTCGACGCCGCCGGTGTCGCTCGGGGCCGAGTAGCTGAGCTTCTCGGCCGGAGCGACCGGCTGAGCGAGGCCCTTGGCCGCGACTCCGGCGACCTCGCCCTGCTTCTGGGTCACCTCGACCTCGAGGTTGAAGAGGAAGCCGACGGTCTCCTCGCGGATCTGCCCCATCATCTGCTGGAACAGAGCGAAGCCCTCGCGCTGGTACTCGACCAGCGGATCGCGCTGGGCCATCGCGCGCAGGCCGATGCCGTCCTTGAGGTAGTCCATCTCGTAGAGGTGGTCGCGCCAGCGGCGGTCGATCACCGAGAGCACGACACGGCGCTCGAGCTCTCGCATGGCGGGAGAGCCCAGCTGCTCCTCGCGGCGCTGGTAGGCGAGCTGCGCGTCCGAGAGGATCTCGCGGCGCATGAACTCCTTGTTGATGCGGCCGCGGCTGCCCGCCTCCTGCACCACCTCGTCGATGGTGAGGCTGATCGGGTACAGCGTCTTCAGCTCGGTCCAGAGGGCGTCGAAGTCCCAGTCGTCGCCGTTGCCGTCGCCGGTGTGCACCTCGAGGATCTCGTCGATCACGTCGACGAGGAACTTCTGGGTGCGCTCGTGCAGGTCGTCGCCCTCGAGGATGTGGCGGCGGTCCGAGTAGATCGCCTCGCGCTGGCGGTTGAGGACGTCGTCGTACTTGAGGACGTTCTTGCGGATCTCGGCGTTGCGGGCCTCGACCTGCGACTGGGCGCTGCGGATGGCGCGCGAGACGACCTTCGACTCGATGGCGATGTCGTCCGGGACGTTGCCGCGGCCCATGAGCGCCTCGGCGGCGCCGGAGTTGAACAGGCGCATGAGGTCGTCGGTGAGCGAGAGGTAGAAGCGGCTCTCCCCCGGGTCGCCCTGGCGGCCCGAGCGTCCGCGGAGCTGGTTGTCGATGCGGCGCGACTCGTGGCGCTCGGTGCCGAGCACGTAGAGGCCGCCGGCGGCCTGGACCTTCTCGGCCTCCTCGCCCACCTTCTCCTTGACGGCGGCGAAGACCTCGTCCCACTCTGCCTCGTACTCCTCCGGGGTCTCGGAGGGGTTCAGGCCCTTGGCCGTCATCTCGGAGACCGCGAGGAACTCGGCGTTGCCGCCGAGCATGATGTCGGTGCCTCGACCGGCCATGTTGGTCGCGACGGTGACGGCGCCGAGGCGGCCGGCCTGGGCGACGATGGCCGCCTCCCGCGCGTGGTTCTTGGCGTTCAGGACCTCGTGGCGCACGCCCTTCTTGGCGAGCAGGCGCGAGAGGTACTCGCTCTTCTCGACGCTGGTCGTGCCGACGAGGACCGGCTGCCCGGCCGCGTGGCGCTCCGCGATGTCCTCGACGACCTGGGCGAACTTGACCTGCTCGTTCTTGTAGACGAGGTCGGCGTTGTCGATCCGCTGCATCTTGCGGTTCGTCGGGATCGGGACGACGCCGAGCTTGTAGGTCGACATGAACTCGGCGGCCTCGGTCTCGGCCGTTCCGGTCATGCCGGAGAGCTTCGCGTAGAGGCGGAAGTAGTTCTGGAGCGTGACGGTGGCCAGTGTCTGGTTCTCGGCCTTGACCTGCACGCCCTCCTTCGCCTCGATGGCCTGGTGGATGCCCTCGTTGTAGCGGCGTCCGGCCAGGATGCGGCCGGTGTGCTCGTCGACGATCAGGACCTCGCCGTTCAGCACGACGTAGTCCTTGTCCTTCTTGAACAGCGCGCGCGCCTTGATGGCGTTGTTGAGGAACGAGATCAGCGGGGTGTTCGCCGACTCGTAGAGGTTGTCGATGCCGAGGTAGTCCTCGACCTTCTCGATGCCGGGCTCGAGGACGCCGACGGTGCGCTTCTTCTCGTCGACCTCGAAGTCCTCGCCCTCGTCGAGGCGCTTGGCGAGGTTGGCGAACTCCGCGAACCAGCGGTTCGCCTCGCCCGACGCCGGTCCGGAGATGATCAGCGGGGTGCGGGCCTCGTCGATGAGGATCGAGTCGACCTCGTCGACGATGGCGTAGAAGTGGCCGCGCTGGACCATGTCCTGCGCCTGCCACGCCATGTTGTCGCGGAGGTAGTCGAAGCCGAACTCGTTGTTCGTGCCGTAGGTGATGTCGGCCGAGTACTGCTCGCGGCGCTGCTCCGGGGTCTGGCCCGAGAGGATCACTCCGGTCGTCATGCCGAGGGCGCGGAACACGCGCCCCATCAGCTCGGACTGGTACGACGCGAGGAAGTCGTTGACCGTGACGATGTGCACGCCGCGGCTGGCGATCGCGTTGAGGTAGGCCGGGAGGGTCGCGACGAGCGTCTTGCCCTCTCCGGTCTTCATCTCGGCGATGTTGCCCAGGTGCAGGGCGGCGCCGCCCATGAGCTGCACGTCGAAGTGGCGGAGGCCGAGCGTCCGGCGCGAGGCCTCGCGGACGGCGGCGAACGCCTCCGGCAGTAGGTCGTCGAGGGACTCGCCGTTCGAGTAGCGCTCGCGCAGCTCGACGGTCTCGTTCTTCAGCTCCTCGTCGCTGAGGTGCGTGAAGTCCTCTTCGAGGGCGTTGACGGCCTTCGCGTAGTTCTCGAGGCGGCGGATGACCCGCCCCTCCCCGACGCGAAGGACCTTTTCGAGGACAGAGGCCACGGGGTACTCCAAAAAAGTAGAAGACAGGAGTCGCGCGCCGGAGCGCGGACCGCGACCAGCCTAGCCGGGGCGGGCGGCGAGCGGTCGGGGCGACGCGTCCGCCCTGGGCGGACTCCCTGCCTGGGCACGGGGAGGGCCCCGGAGCGGATGCTCCGGGGCCCGGGGTCGGATCTCAGCCGGCGGCCTGCTCGGCGAGCTCGTCGGCCTCGTCGCCGAGGCCGATCACGCCGTAGTCCCAGCCCTTGCGGCGGTAGACCACGCTCGGGCGGTTCGTGTCGGAGTCGATGAAGAGGTAGAAGTCGTGTCCGACCAGCTCCATGTAGTCGACGGCGTCGTCGACGGTCATCGAGACGGAGGCGAAGACCTTCTTGCGGATGACGACGGGGCAGTACGGCTCCTCGACCTCGTCCTCGACCGGCTCCGGCGCCTCCTGCACGGGGATGACGCCTGTGCTCAGCTGCTCCAGCACCGCCGCGTCGGCCGGCTGGATGGCGACGACGCTGAAGTCGTCGGCGGCCGCGTCGCGGAGCGAGGTCGGCCGATGCTGGCCCCGATGGACCTTCTTCCGGTCCTTGGCGCGTCTCACCCGTTCGAGCAGCCGGCCGATGGCGACGTCGAACGCCGCGTACTTGTCGGCTCCGCTCGCCTCGGCCCGGACCACGGGCCCCTTGCCGATCAGCGTCAGCTCCACGCGGTCGCCGCCGGCCGAGCCCTTGCCCTCGGCGTGCCTGCTCGCCTTGATCTCGAGTGCGAGAGCACGATCGGCGAGGTGCGCCACCTTGTCCGACTTCTCCGTCGCGTACGCGCGGAAGCGATCGGTGATGTCGATGTTGCGTCCTGTGATGTCGATGTCCATGACAACCTCCCAGTCGAGTACGGCGTGCCGCCTTTCTCCGGGGCGGACCGTTCACGCCGTGCCCCCACCGTAGACCCCGGCCACCGGATCGTCACCGGGAGTTCGTCCGGATTCTGCTGCTACGTTCCCTCCTCGTTGCGCGGTGCCGGCCAGGGCCGCCGCGGCCCGGACCGTCCCGCCGGCCGCACGCACGGCGCGCCGGAGCTCGAGCAGGGTCGCGCCGGAGGTGACCACGTCGTCGACGAGGACCACCGGCGGCCACGACGAGAGCGGACGGCGGGCGCGGAACGCCCCGTCGAGGTTGCCGCGCCGCTCGACGCGGCCGAGCCCGACCTGGTCGCGGACCATCCGCGACCGCCGGAGAGGACGCGCCGCCCGCCCTCCCGCCGCGGCGACCAGCTGCGCGACGGGATCGGCGCCCCGCCGCACGCGGCCGAGCCAGGAGCCGGGCGGGACGACCAGGATCGCGGGGCTGCCGGCGAGCGCCGCGCCGAGGGCCGGACGCAACAGCGCGCCGAGCGGGGCGAGGCAGGCCGTGCGGCCCTCCTCCTTCAGCGCGACGACGAGGCGGCGCACCGTGCCCTCGTACGGGGCACCGGTGATGACGAGGAGCGGATCGTCCGGCGGGCCGACGACGCGGGTCAGCAGGCAGGCCGAGGCGGCCGCGTCGGCCGAGCAGTCCGGACAGGGCGCCCGGCTCGTCGGCTCTCCGCAGGCGGGGCACTCCAGCGGGAGGAGGACGGCGAGGGCGTCGAGCAGGTGATCGGAGAGCATGCCTTCCACGCTCGCCGTCCGGGCCTCGGCGCGGAGGGCTGATACGTCGGATCGGGACGATCCGCCCGCCCGACGCGCCTGGGGAGGATCATCCGGGGAGCGCCGTCGTCGACAGGGCTCGTCGTCGCCGACAGGACCCGTCAGGACCCCATGCCGGTCTGCGCCGCGAGCAGCCGGATGTCCGTCGCGGTCGTCTGCCAGGCCGAGCCCCGCTGCTGCCGGAGCTCCCCGCCCTCGGCGAGGATGCGGACCTGGGTCGAGGTGTTGCCCGCGGCGATCTGGACCGTGCCCGTCGTCGTGCCGAGCGCCGTGGCGCCTCCGCCGAGCAGGTTCATCGTGACGGCGTCCTCCCCCGTCGAGCCGCGCACGACCGACACCACGTCGAGCTCGTCCGTCCAGGCCGCGGCGACCGCGGTCCCCAGGGTCGAGCGGAGGACGACCGGCTCGCCGACCGCCACCGGGTCGCCGTCCCGTGAGCGGGTGATGCCGGCCACCAGCACCGTGGCCTGCTGCCCGTCCTGGGCGAGCGCCAGCATCCGGGTGCCGTCGCGCGACACGGCGATCGAGGCGAGCGACTCGACCTCGCTCCAGGCCGTCGCGACCTGCATCGAGCGCGAGCCGTCCGCGGAGTACGCCACCAGCTGCCCGGGCGAGGCCGACGGCACGGACCACACGTACCCGAGCGGATCGATCGTCGGCGCGACGAGGCCCGACCTCGCGTCGAGGAGGACGTCGGCACCGTCGGGCTCCACGAGGCTCACGCCCGCGGCGGTGAGCACGGCCGCCGATGCGTCCGAGTCGGCCCCGCGCTGCTCGCCGAGGACCGCGGCCCGCGGCTGCAGCGCCTCGATCCGATCCGAGATCCC
The DNA here is from genome assembly GCF_002931195.1 of Rathayibacter sp. AY1C2. NCBI lineage: Bacteria > Bacillati > Actinomycetota > Actinomycetes > Micrococcales > Microbacteriaceae > Rathayibacter > Rathayibacter sp. AY1C2. The sequence goes on from NZ_PSWG01000002.1 coordinate 210,213, forward strand.
GAGGCCGGCCAGCCCGGAGGAGCCGAGGAATCCGAAAGCGTCGTCGGTCAGCACGAGCGGCCGGGTGTCGACGCGGGGCGAGGTCGGCAGGCCGGTGACCTCGGAGGGGACGTCGATCGGGTTCTGCTCGACCGAGAGCGCGACTCCGGTGACGTTCGAGACGTTCGCGAGGCTCCGGTTCAGCTGCAGGGCCATCAGCCGCCACTGCGCCGGATCGGCCTCGAGAGCGGCCGGGTTCAGGTCCACCACGGCGCGCTGCGACTCGACCGGGACGGTCTCGGCCGCCAGCGTCGTCCCGGTCGGGAAGGCCGACACGACGGCGGCGGAGTCCCGCAGCCACGGCGTGGGGCCGCGCAGCAGCTCGGTGACGATCGTGGTGCTGGTGGAGCTGTCGGCGCGCGAGGCGAACCAGCGCAGGTCCGGCACGAGGTACTGGTATCCGGGGTCGAAGAAGTAGAGCGCGTGCGTCGAGAAGACCTGCTCGAAGGTGGTGCGGTCGATCACCACGCCGCTCGGCGGCGCGCTGATGCGCCACTCGCCGTTCTCCTGGACGAAGCCGTAGTCGAGGGTCAGGCCGGCCGTGGTGGCGACGTCGGTGTAGACGCCGGTCGCGTCGACCTCGGCGACGGGCGTGATCGTCAGCGAGAGCGTGGATCCCGACTGCGGCGAGGCGGAGCGCTGGCCCTCGTCGACCGTCACGTGCTCGCCCGGCGTCCAGTCGGCTCCGGTGGAGAGGAACTCGCGGGCGATCTTGTAGTTGTTCTGCGGGCTCGACGCGGCGTCGATGAAGCCGGTCAGGATGTCGCGCTGCGACGCACCGACGGCGGGTCCCGACGGGAGGAAGTCGTACTGGAGGTCCTGCGGCGCGGTGTCGGGCCGTCCGACTCCGACGTCGCCGTCCCGCGGGATGCCGGCGCACCCGGCCAGCCCGAACGCGAGCAGCGCGGCGGCCGCGACGGCGCGGAGGACGCCGCGCCTCACGGGAGCACCCCCGCGGCCCCGACCGGAGGAGCCTGCAGCGGCGGGAGGACGATCGGGCCGCTGTAGGCCTGCTCGCCCGCGTCGACCGGGGGCAGCGGGAGCGGCGAGGCCTCGATCCGCTCGCCGCGGTGCCGGGGCACGGTCAGGCGGAAGCAGGCGCCGCGATCGGGCACGGACCAGACCTGCAGCCAGCCGTGGTGCAGGGCGGTGTCCTCCTGCGCGATGGAGAGGCCGAGGCCGGTGCCGCCGAGCGTGCGGCGGCGGGACGGGTCGGCGCGCCAGAAGCGGTCGAAGACGCGCACCACCTCCTCGCTGCTCATGCCGTGCCCGTAGTCGCGCACCGCGAGGGCGACCGCGCTGGCGTTGCTGTCGACGGTGACGACGACCTCGCGGCCGTCGCCGTGCTCGATCGCGTTGCCCAGCAGGTTGCGGACGATCCGGCGGATGCGGCGCGGATCGAGGTCGGCGTCGAAGTAGCCGCCCGGGGCGGAGAGAGTGAGCCGGGAACCGTTCGCCTCCGCGATCCCGCGCATCGCCTCGATCTCGTCGCCGGCCAGCTTCACCAGGTTGACCGGCTCGAGCTCGAGCTCGGCCGATCCCGCGTCGTGGCGGGAGATCTCGAGCAGGTCGGCGAGGAGGCTCTCGAAGCGGTCGATCTGGCTGTGCAGCAGCTCGACCGTGCGCTCGGCGACCGGGGCGAAGTCCTCGCGCTGGTCGTACAGCACGTCCCCGGCCAGCTTCATCGTCGTCAGCGGCGTCCGGAGCTCGTGCGAGACGTCCGAGACGAAGCGCTGCTGGACCTGGCTGAGCGTCGCGAGCTCGCTGATCCGGTCCTGCAGGCTGTCGGCCATGCCGTTGAAGGACCGGGCGAGGGTCGCGATCACGTCCTGGCCCCGCTCGGGTATCCGCACGTCGAAGTCGCCGGCGGCGAGGCGCTGGCTCGTCTCGGCCGCGACCCGGACCGGGGCGACGACGATCCGCACGACGACCCAGCTGACCGCTCCGATCAGCAGGATGAGCAGGATCCCCGCCACGTTGAGCACCTGCTGCACGAACTGGAGCGTGCGCTCCGCGTCCGCGAGGGAGTAGCCGATGTACAGCTCGTAGCGCCCGGCCGAGCTCGGCAGCTCGAGGGTCGAGCCGACGAGGATGCCGGGCTGCTGCTGACCGGAGGCGTCGAGCGTCACCGACTGCCAGTACTGCCCGTCGGAGCCCGCCTGCACCCGCTCGCGCAGCGCGTCGCTGATCACGCCGTTCTGCAGCTCGCGGTTGTAGATGTCCTGAGGCGCCAGCGAGGACGCCTCCTGGTCGGGCGAGCGCACGACGGCGATCAGCGCGGAGGAGGAGGCGTCCCGGACGGCGGTGCGCACCGAGCTCATCACCTCCTCCATGTCCTGGCGGGTGGAGACGGTGGCGGCGTCGAGGTATCCCTGCGCGGCCCGGGTCGCGCGCGACGTGTCGCCCGTGACCTGCGTCAGCCGTGACTGGAACAGGTTGTCGCTGATGCTGTACGAGAGGTAGACGCCGGTCGAGCCGATGGCGATGCCGCTGAGCAGGACCGTGATCGCGACCGCGCGGAACTGCAGCGACGTGCGCCACACCCCGAGCACGCGGCGGGGCCACCGGCGCACGTCGGGAGCGGCGAGGCGGGGCACGGTCAGCCCAGGAGGACGGCGCCGGCGCGGTAGCCGACGCCGCGCACGGTCATCACGATGCGGGGGTCGTCCGGGTCCTTCTCGACCTTGGCGCGCAGGCGCTGGACGTGCACGTTCACGAGGCGGGTGTCGGCCTTGTAGTGGTAGCCCCAGACCTGCTCGAGCAGCATCTCGCGGGTGAAGACCTGCTGGGGCTTGGAGGCGAGGGCGAGGAGGAGGTCGAACTCGAGCGGGGTCAGGCCGATGCGCGTCTCGCCGCGGCGGACCTCGTGGCCGGCGACGTCGAGGCTCAGGTCCCCGACCTGCAGCACCGCGTTCGCGGCGGCGGTGGCGGGACGCAGGCGCGTCCTGATCCGCGCGACGAGCTCCTTGGGGTCGAACGGCTTGACCATGTAGTCGTCGGCGCCGGACTCGAGGCCCTGCACGACGTCGGAAGTGTCGGACTTGGCCGTCAGCATGATGACGGGGACGCCGGACTCGGCGCGGATCGCGCGGCACACCTCGATCCCGTCGATCCCGGGCAGCATCAGGTCGAGCAGGACCAGGTCCGGCCGGGCCCGCCGGAAGGCCTCGAGGGCGCCTGAGCCGTCCGCGCAGAAGGAGACGTCGTACCCGTCGGCGCGCAGGACGATGCCGATCATCTCGGCCAGGGCGGCGTCGTCGTCGACCACCAGAATGCGCGCGCTCATCGGTCTGCTCTTCCTCGTCTCGGGTCGCGCCCGCCCACGGCGCGCACGGTGACCCGACCCAGGCTAACCGACGCACCTCTCCGTGGGCGGGGAGCGGGCTCTGCGGGCGAAGGGGGTCCGCTCGGGGGAGGACCCCGCCCGCACGCCTGTGACAGCATGGAGGGGATGACCGACGCAGCTCAGTGGCCCCCGCCCGCAGGGCGTCCGGACGACGCGGCCGTCCCGGCGCAGGACGGCGACCGGCGCAGGCCGCTGCCCGCTCCCGTCGCCCCGGCCTGGTCGCCCGCGCCGCCGAGCGCAGGCCCCGTACCACCCGGTCCCGCCGGGGGCTCCTGGTCGCCCGCCGGCGCCGGCCCCTGGTCGCCCGGACGCCCAGCGCCCGGCTGGACTCCCCCGCCCAAGCCCGGTCTCGTGCCGCTGCGCCCGCTCGGCTTCGGCACCCTGCTCGGCGCCCCGTTCCAGGTCCTCCGCCGCAGCCCCCGCACGACCCTGGGCGTCGCCCTGCTGGTGCAGGGCCTCGGGTCGGTGCTCGCCCTGGCGGTCTACGGCTTGATCGCGGTGCTCGCCGTCGGGCGCATCGCGCAGGCGGAGTCCGCCGACCGCGACGCCGTCGGCGCGGGCTCCCTCGCGGTCGTGGTCCTGGCCGCCCTCATCCCCCTCGCCGTCTCGCTCGCCAGCGGTGCCCTCGTGCAGGGCGTGGTCGTGCTCGAGGTCACCCGCGGCGTCCTCGGCGAGCGGGCGACCTTCCGACAGCTGCTCGCCCGGCTGCGGGGCCGCTTCTGGGCGCTGATCGGCTGGACGGTCCTGCAGGGCGTCGGCTACCTCCTCCTGGTGCTCCTCGCCGTGGCGCTCGCCGTGCCGCTGTTCGTCATCGGAGCGATGGACGGGACGTCGAGCGCGATCGTCGGCGGGATCCTGGTACTCGTCGGCTCCGGCCTGGTCGCCCTCGCGCTGGGGGTCTGGCTGTCGACGAAGCTCGCCCTGGTTCCGAGCCTGATCGTCGTCGAGCGGCTGCCGCTGCGCCGTGCGGTGGCGCGCTCCTGGCGGCTGGTGGCGGGCGGCTTCTGGCGCACCTTCGGCGCGCTCGCGCTGATGACCGTGATCATCCAGGTCGCCGGCCAGATCGTGGCCACGCCGTTCAGCCTGCTCATCCCGATCGCCGGCGCCCTGATCGCCCCGACCGACCCGGACGCGCAGCTCGTCACCTCGCTCGTGGTGACGATCGCCTCCGTCGCCGTGGGCTTCGTGATCGGCGCCGTCGGCACCGTGCTCCAGTCGGCCGTGACGGGCCTGGTCTACCTCGACCGACGGATGCGCCGCGAGGGCTTCGACCTGGTGCTGATGCGCCACGTCGAGGAGCGCGCGGCGGGCCGCCCCTCCCCCGATCCCTTCCCCGTGCCGGAGCGCCCGTGATCCTCGCCGCGGCCCCTCTCGAGCCCGACGCGGAGCAGGCGCGCCGACTCCTCCTCGAGGAGCTCGCCGACCCGCGCTACCGGGCGGCCGAGCCGACCCTCTTCGACCGGGTGGTGCAGGCGGTGCGCGACTGGTTCGCCTCCCTCACGCTGCAGGGCGACGGCCCGCCGGTGCCGATCGCCGCCGTGATCGGCGTGCTGGTGCTGGTGGCGCTCGTGGTCGCCGCGCTCGTCATCGCGGGACGGCCCCGCGCCGGTCGCCGCAGCACCGTCACGGGAGCGGTGCTCGCCGACGACGACACCCGCTCGGCCGCGATCCTCCGCTCGCTCGCCGAGGCCGCGGCCGCCCGCGGGGACTGGGACGAGGCGCTCGTCGAGCGCTTCCGCGCCCTGGTGCGCTCCCTCGACGAGCGGACCGTCCTGCGGGTCTCGCCCGGCACGACCGCGCTCGGCCTGGCGTCGCGCGCCTCTGCGGCCTTCCCCTCCTCCGCCGCCGCGCTGCGCCGCACGGCCGACGACTTCGACCGCGTGCGCTACCTCGGGCAGCCCTGCGGCCCGGCCGAGTACGAGCGGGTCGCGGCTCTGGACCGCGAGCTCGCCGCGGCCTCGCCGGTCCTGGACGCCCTGGCGGCGCCCCGGTGAGCGCCGACACGGTCTCCAGCCCGACCCTCGGCGCGCTGCTGCGCCGCGGACGGGTGTGGGTGCTCCTGCTCGTGATCGTCGCGGTCGGCACTCTGCTGCTCACCGTCGCGACCGGGACCCGGGTGGCCGCCCCGGACCTCGACGTCGACAGCGCGACCCCGGACGGCGCCCGCGCGCTCGCCCAGGTGCTGCGCGATCAGGGCGTCGAGGTCGTCCGCGCCGACGACCTGGACTCCGCTCTCGCCGCCTCCTCCCCCGACGCTACACTGCTCGTCGACGACCCGGACGTGGCCCTCGACGAGGCCCAGTACCGCCGGCTCGCCCGCGCCTCGGCCTCGCTCGTCCTGGTGACCCCGGGAGGAGCCGCGCTCGACGCCCTGCTGCCGGACGTCCGCTTCGCCGGCTCCCCGGCCGGCGACGGCCCCTTCCGCGCCGAGTGCCCGCTCCCCGCGGCCGAGCGCGCCGGGACGCTCCCCGCCGGAGGGAGCACGTACCGGATCCTCGACGACGGCGACGCCGTCGGCTGCTTCCCCTCGGGCGACGACGGCTTCCTGCTCGTGAGCACCGGGTTCCCGCAGGGCGCCGAGGTCACCGCGATCGGCGACGCCGACCTCCTCCGCAACGGCACCATCGGCCAGGACGGCCGCGCCGCTCTCGCACTCGGACTGCTCGGCGGTGAGGACCGGCTGGTCTGGTACCGCGCCGGAGCCGCCGACTCGGCGAGCACCACCCCTGCACCCGCCGACCTCGCCCCCGGCTGGGTGACTCCGGCTCTCCTGCTGCTGGTGGCCGTGTTCGTCGCCTCCGCCGTCTGGCGCGGCCGCCGGCTCGGCCCGCTCGCGGTCGAGCCGCTGCCGGTCGTCGTGCATGCGAGCGAGACGGCCCGCGGCCGCGCGCGGCTCTACGCGCGCGGAGCCCTCCGGCCCCGCGCCCTCGACGCACTGCGCATCGGCACCCTCCGGCGGACGGCCGCGCTCCTGGGACTCGCTCCGGCGACCGGGGTCGACGAGATCGTCGCCGTCGCCGCCGAGCGCCTCGGCCGCGATCAGGCCGCGCTGCGCCGTCTGCTCGTCGACGACCTGCCGGGCGACGACGCCGCCCTCGTCGCCGCCTCCGACGAGCTCCTCCGCTTCGAGAGCGCGCTCCGCGCCGCCCTCTCCCCGACGACCGCCCGACGACCGGAAGGCCACTCCCGATGAGCGACACCACCCCCTCCGCCCGCGACGGAGCGCCGGTCTCCGACGACGACCTGCGCGCCGAGCTCGACCGGGTCCGCTCCGAGGTCGGCCGCGCGGTCGTCGGCCAGGACGGCGCCGTCTCCGGGCTCCTGATCGCCCTCCTCGCGGGCGGCCACGTCCTGCTCGAGGGCGTCCCCGGAGTCGCGAAGACGCTGCTCGTGCGCGCCCTGTCCGTCTCGCTCGGCCTCGACACCCGCCGGGTGCAGTTCACGCCGGACCTGATGCCCGGCGACATCACCGGCTCCCTCGTCTACGACGCCTCCACCTCCGGCTTCGCCTTCCGCGAGGGCCCGGTCTTCACGAACCTCCTGCTGGCGGACGAGATCAACCGCACGCCGCCGAAGACCCAGGCCGCGCTCCTCGAGGCGATGGAGGAGCGCCAGGTCAGCGTCGACGGGCGCACCCTGCCTCTGCCGGACCCGTTCCTCGTCGCCGCCACCCAGAACCCGGTCGAGTACGAGGGGACCTACGTGCTCCCGGAGGCCCAGCTGGACCGGTTCCTGCTCAAGCTCGTGCTCGACATCCCGCCGCGCGACGTCGAGGTGGAGGTGCTCTCGCGCCACGCCGCGGGCTTCGACCCGCGCGATCTCGACGCCGCGGGCGTGCGCCCCGTGCTCGACGCCGCTCGTCTGCGCGCCGCCCAGGCGTCGGCCCGGCGCGTCGGAGCCGGCCCCGACGTCCTCGGCTACATCGTCGACCTCGCCCGAGCCACCCGCGAGAGCCCGAGCGTCAAGCTCGGCACCAGCCCCCGCGGCTCGACCGCCCTGCTCGCGGCGTCCCGCGCCTGGGCCTGGCTCAACGGCTACGGCTCGATCACCCCCGACCACGTGCAGGCGATGGTCCTGCCCGTGCTGCGCCACCGCATCCAGCTGGAGCCGGAGGCGGAGCTCGAGGGCGTCCGCACCGAGGCCGTCCTGGGCGGGATCCTGCAGCAGGTCCGCGTCCCGGTCTGAGCCGTGCACCTCACCGGACGCAGCGTCCTCGTCCTCCTCGTCGGCCTGGTGCCGGTCGTCCTCCTGGGCGGCCGCCCCGAGGTCGCCTTCGCCGTGCTCGGCCTCTGGCTCCTGGCCTGGGCGGTCCTCGTCGGGATCGACGTCGCGGTCGCGGGCTCGCCCCGGGCCGTCGTGCTCGAGCGGCGGGTGCCGGACCGGGTGCGGCTCGGCGAGCGGGCCGAGGCGACCCTCCTGGTCACGAGCACCGGCCGCAGGAGGATCACGGGGGTCCTCCGCGACGCCTGGGAGCCCTCGGCCGGCGCCCTCGAGACCCGGTCGTCCCTGCGTCTGCCGCCGGGCGAGCGCCGCGCGGTGACCACGGTCCTGGAGCCGCTCCGCCGCGGCGAGCGCCGGGCACTCCACGTCACCATCCGCTCCCGCGGGCCGCTCGGGCTGGCCGGCCGCCAGGCGACGCGGGCCGCGCCGGCCGTCGTCCGGGTGCTGCCCGCCTTCCGCTCCCGTCGCCACCTGCCCTCGCGCCTGGCGCGGCTGCGCGAGCTGGAGGGGCGGACCAGCGTGATGATCCGCGGGCAGGGAACGGAGTTCGACAGCCTGCGCGAGTACGTCCGCGGCGACGACGTCCGCTCGCTCGACTGGCGGGCGACCGCGCGGCGCCGGGAGCCGGTCGTCCGCACCTGGCGCCCGGAGCGCGACCGGCGCGTGATCGTCGTGCTCGACACGGGCCGCACGTCCGCCGCTCGGATCGAGGACGAGCCGCGCCTGGACACGGCGATCGAGGCGTCGCTCCTCCTGGCGGCCCTCGCGGCCTCGGCCGGCGACCGGGTCGACGTGCTCGCGTTCGACCGCACCCGGCGAGCCCGCGTGCACGGCGCGACCGGCACGGAGGTGCTGACCCGCGTCGTGGACGCCCTCGCCCCCGTGCAGCCCCAGCTCATCGAGACCGACTGGGCGGCGGTCCCCGCGCAGGTGCGCACCCTGGCCTCCCAGCGCTCGCTGGTGGTCCTCCTCACCGCGCTCGACTCGGTCGGCTCGGCGGAGGGGCTCCTCGCGGTGCTCCCGCAGCTCACCCGCGTGCACACGGTCGTGGTCGCCTGCGCGCTCGACCCCGAGCTGCAGCGGATGGCGGAGGACCGGAGCGACCGGGCCGCGGTCTACTCCGCCGCCGCCGCGGAGCGCTCGCTCGCGGACGTGGACCGGCTCTCGGCCGCCGTCCGCCGTCTCGGCGGGGACGTCGTGCTCGGCAGCCCCTCCGCGCTCCCGCCGGCGCTCGCGGACCGCTACCTCGCGCTCAAGGCGGCCGGACGGCTCTGACCTGCGAGAGGGGCCGTCGTCGGTCCCGGGAGCGCTGATCGACGGCCCCGCTCCGACGGCCGCGCTCGTCCGGCTCGGCTCAGCCGGCCGCGATGCTCCGCGACCCGGCCTCGAACCGGTCGAGGTCGCCCGTCTCCCCCGCCCGCACCGCGCGCCCGCCGACGACGATCATGTAGAAGAGGAACGCGCCGAGGGCGAGCGCCCCGATCCCGATCTTGAGCCACCAGGGCCAGGGTGCCGGAGTGACGAACCCCTCGATCACGCCCGAGACGAGCAGCACGAAGACCAGGCCGATCGCCACCGTGAACAGGCTCCGCGCGTCCTCGGCGAGCGCCTGGCCGCGGGTGCGCGCGCCGGGAGCGATCCAGGCCCAGAAGATCCGCAGGCCCGCAGCCGCGGCGACGAACACGGCCGTCAGCTCGAGCTGGCCGTGCGGCGCGATGTAGAGGAAGAACGTGTCGCCCTCCCCCACGTGGAACATCACCGCGATCGATGTGCCGAGGTTCTGCGCGTTCTGCAGCAGGATGTACGGCACGTAGACGCCGACGATCCCGAAGGCCACGCACTGCGCCGCGATCCAGGCGTTGTTGGTCCAGACCTGCCCGGCGAACGAGGCGGCGGGGTTCTCGGAGTAGTAGTCGATGAAGTCGCCTCGGGCGAAGCGCCGCAGCTCCTCGTCGTCGCCCAGCGCGGCGAGCAGGCGCGGGTCGCCGAGGATCCAGAGCGCGTAGAGCGTCGCCACCACCGCGGTCGCGAGGGCGACGGCGAGCGTCAGCCAGCGCAGCCGGTGCAGAGCGGCCGGGAGCGAGAGGACGACGAAGCGGGAGACCGCGGCGAGCGGCTCGTCTCGCGTGCCGGTCAGGCGTCCCCGAGCCCGCGAGAGCGAGACGGCGAGCCGAGTGCCGACGGCTGTCGATCCGGCGGTGGAGGAGATCGTGGCGAGGTCCGCGGATGCCGCCTGGTAGCGCTCGATCAGCTCGTCCGCCTCGGCTCCGGTCAGGCGGCGCCTGCGCGAGAGCTCGTCGAGGCGGGTCCACTGCGCAGCGCGGGCGGCCGAGAGAGCGTCGATGTCCATCTCCTGACAGGATAGCCAGGCACGCCGCCGAGGCCGAGCATCCGGGAGGAGCACCGTGGAGGAGCAGCGCACCGAGTTCGACGACGCCGACCTGGTCACCGGCGAGGCGATCGCGCTCGAGGTGCCCGTCACCTCCTTCGTGCTCCGCGCGGTCGGCGCGATCATCGACCTGATCGCGGAGCTCCTGCTCGCGCTGGGCCTGTTCCTGCTGGTCTCCTCCCTCTCCGGGGACGGCGGCCTGGACCCCGCCGCCTCGGCCGCCGTGGCGATCGCGGCCCTCGTCATCGCCGTGGTGATCGTGCCGGTCACCGTCGAGACGGCCAGTCGCGGCCGCTCGCTCGGGAAGCTCACCGTCGGCGCTCGCGTCGTCCGCGACGACGGCGGTTCCATCGGCTTCCGGCACGCCCTCGTGCGCGGCCTCACCGGCGTCCTCGAGATCCTGATGACCTTCGGCGGGCTCGCCGCGGTCGTCGGCCTCCTCTCGCGCCGATCGCGCCGTCTCGGCGACGTCCTCGCGGGCACGCACAGCCAGCTCGAGCGCGTTCCCCGCGCGGAGCCGCTGGTCGTCGAGATCCCGGAGCCGCTGCGGGGCTGGGCCGTCACAGCGGACACCGCGCGCCTCCCCGACGCCCTGGCGCGCCGACTGGCGCAGTTCCTCCGTCAGCGCCACGGCATGACGGAGCCGTCGCGCTCGCAGCTCGCCGCCGCGCTGGCCGACGAGACCGCGGTCCACGTCTCCCCGCTGCCCGCCGCGCCCGCGGAGGACTTCCTCCTCGCCGTGGCCGCACTCCGCCGGGCGCGGGAGGAGCGCGCCCTGCTCCTGTCCGACCAGCGCCTCGAGCGGCTGGCCCCCGTGCTCTCGAGCACGCCGCGCGGCTTCCCCGAGCGGCCCTGACGCGCGCGGCAGCGGCCTAGGCGGGCCCCGCGCCGTAGCGGACGGTCTCCCAGCCGCGCGGGACGAGGAGCCGCCGGTCGTGCTCGGCGCAGAGGTCGTAGCCGTGCGGATCCGGCGCAGGACTCAGCGGCCCGACCGCCACCAGCGAGTCGCGGTAGTCGTAGGTCAGCGTGACGACGGCCTGCGCACGGCAGCCCGTCCGCGAGCAGTGCCGTCCGGTCATCGCCGCCCACAGTAGCAATAGGCTGGAGCCATGCCCCGTGCTCGTCGTTCCGCCGCTCGCCCGACGAGCGGGTCGCGCGGAGGCTCCCGCGACCGGCACGGCCGCGGCGCACGAGGGCCGATCACCGGTCCGCACCTCCCCCTGCTGCAGACCCGCTCCGACTTCTTCGAGGCGACGATCGGCTCGGCCTTCGACTACCTGCGCGGCACCTGGCCGGAGGAGCTCGCCGGCATCCGCGTCGACGTCGCGGCGACTCCCGACGTCGACCCCGACCGGCTGCAGGGCACGGGCATCGCGCGGTGGCGCGTCGACCACGCCGCGCGCCGCATCACGCTCTACCGCGTGCCGATCGAGCGCCTGGCGAAGCTGCACCGCCGCGACGAGTGGCACCAGCGCATGCTGATCGAGAGCTACGTGTTCCGCGCCGTCGCGGAGCTGCTCGGCCGCGACCCGTGGGACATCTCCCCGGACCGCTACCGGCACCCCTGAGGCGCCGGCAGCTCTGAGGCGCCGGCACCGCCGAGGCGCCGCCGCCCCGCGTCTCAGTGCGAGTAGACCGTGATCGGCGAGGAGAGCGGTCCCGGCGGGACGATCGTGTACGAGGCGATCCGCCCGTCGCGCGCGATCGAGACCGAGGCCTGCACCGGCTGGGTGCTGCTGACGACCACGCCGTCGCCGTCCAGCGGGGTCGCGAGAGCCGCGAACGGGCCGAGCTCGAGCGTGCGGGTGCCGCCCGGGGCCTCGATCTCGACCGAGGCGGTCGAGTCGCTGCCGTTGACCAGGTGCAGCCGCGCGTCGCCCTCGCCCGTGCCGGCGACGCCGAAGGGCGTCGTGGTCGCGGTGCCGGAGGCGAACCAGGCGAAGTCCGTGCCGGCCGAGCCGGTCGAGGTCGTCCGCCCCGCCGCGACGATCGGCTGATCGGCCCGCAGGACGATGCGGTAGGAGCCGTCCGCCAGGCCCGTGAGCGGGACCTCGCCGACGAGGCCGGCGGGGACGACGACCTGGGTGGAGGTGCCCGACCCGCTCGGGTCCTCGTTGGTGACCTCGACCGAGACCGTGCTGTCGGCGTCGCCGGGGGTGAGGATGCGCAGCACGGGGCTGCCCGCGCCGCCGCTGCCGTCGTCGCTCGCGGTCTCGGCCGGAGGCGACGTGACGGTGAAGCCGGCGATCACGGCGAGCGTGTCCGGGCCGGCGGAGGGGCCGGTGGTCTCGACGCCCTCCGGGGTGAGCCCGGAGATGGCGCTGCTCTGCATGCTCGCGGCGACCTCGCCGCCGCGAGCGGTCACATGCACGACGGGCTGGACGACCCCGGGGGCGAGCCCCGCGAGCGGGAGCGCGCGGACCGCTCCGGCCGGAACGACGATGCCCGTGGCGCCGGTGGCCTGGACGGTGCCGGTCTCGGAGAAGAGCGTGAGGTCGACGGTGGAGGCGACCTCGCTCGGGTTCGCCAGGATCAGCACGGAGGTGCGCCCGACGTCGGTCGAGCCGGCCACGAGCCAGCTGTCGGCCGAGGGCTCGGCGCAGGCGCGGGCGGACAGTCCGGAGAGGGTGTCCGTGCCGATGGCCTGGACGGTGGCTCCACCGGGAGCGGGGTCGGAGCCCGCGGGCACGCTCAGACCGGTGATGCCGGTGCCCGGTGCGGCGACATCGTCCTCGTCGAGGACCGTGGGGTCCGAGGTGGAGCCCTCGGGCCGGACCGCGGTCGCCGCGCCGTCGAGGGCGCGCAGCTGCTCCGGCTCTCCGGCGTCGATCAGATCGCCGCCGCAGACCAGCGAACTGTCGGCCGCGACGGGCGTCACGACGACGCCCTCCGCGGCGCTCGAGACCAGGGGGGACGGGAGGAGCTGGGGCACGACCACGGCGGCCGCGGCGATCACGACTCCGGCCGCGCCCACCGCACCGCGCAGGGCCGTCCGGCGCCGACGGGCGGCCGAGGGTGCGCGATCGGGCGTCGAGGCCGCGGCGCGATCGGCGCGGCGCTCCGCGCGGGAGCGGCGGGCGGAGGACTCGGGCATCTGCTTCTCCTGGTCGGCGGGGTCAGACATCGTCGTTCCCGTCGTCGAACTGGCCGGTGGCCTCGCCCGGCTCGTCGTCGATCCCGGCGACCGCGCCGCTGGAGCGGCCCCGCTCGAGCGAGAGCCCGGTGGGCACCGCCAGCAGGAGGGCGACGACGAAGACGAGGAGGAGGGCGATCGTGTAGGCGATCCCGAAGGGCCCGACCACGCCGGACGGAGCGGCCTCGGTGCGGGTCCCCTCGGTGTCGACGGCCGTCCAGAGGAGCCCGTAGCGGGTGTCGCCGACGGCCGAGAACGCCGCGTTGCCGTCGAGGGAGACGGCCGCCCGCGCGCGCACGGCGGCGGCCGCGTCGCCGACCTGGGTGCCGGCCGGCACGGTCAGCACGACGAAGCGCACGCCGAGGCTCTCGAGCGCGGAGGGGACGTCGTAGCCCGTCCGCGAGACGAGGTTGCCCGCCAGCTCGTCGATCGCGTCCGTGCTCTCGGCGCCGGTGTTCGCGAGGGTCGACTGCTGGTCGAGGGTCGCGCCCGCTCCGCGCTCCAGCCGGGCGAGGACGCCGCCGTCCGCCTGCGGGACGAGCACGATCGTGCCCACCCGCGGGTCGTTCCGGGCCTCGGCCGCCACGTAGGCGGGGAGCGAGCGGTCCGACGTGGTCGACACGGACGTGCCGGCGCCGGTCGGGAAGGCCACCGCGAGCGGACCGACCAGTGCTGCCGCCGCGGCCGTGACGACGAGCGCCGGCACCACGCGCACCGAGCGCACGGCGGCGAGCGAGAGCGACGCGCCGATCACCAGGCCGAGCCAGTAGAGGCTGAGACCGGTGCCGCTCCAGACGGAGACCGCCTCGGAGCCGGTGGTCGCGACCTGCACGCCCTGGGCGAGCGAGGCGGTCACGAGACCCGCCGCCGAGACGCCGACGCCGCCGAGGGCCGAGAGGTTGTTCGGGAGGAGGAGGGCGGCCAGCGCCGCGACGATCAGCGGCACGACGAGCACGGCCGTGACCAGCGGGGCGGCGGAGGTGCCGATCCCCAGACCGCCGAGGAACGCGAGCCATCCGTCGGGCAGACCGGCCGGGAAGCCGGCGAGCAGCGCGACGAGGTCCGACTGCGCGGAGGGCAGCGGGACGCCCGGATCCGCGAGGACGCCGAGCCAGTCGCCCCGCGGTGCGCGGGCGACCACCAGCGGGAAGAGGAGGACGGCCGCGGGGATCGGCAGGCCGATGAAGCGGCCGATCCGCCGCCCCGAGGTGGCGACGACGACGAGCCAGATCACCAGGAGCGGCACGGCCAGCACCGGCGCGCACGCGACGACGGCCGCAGCCAGGATCGAGGCGCTCGCGGAGGCGGACCAGGAGCGGTACGCGCCGAACCCGGCGAAGAAGAGCCAGGGAAGCAGCACGTGCACCAGCAGCGGGGCGGGGCGCCCGTCGGCCTGCGCGGCGAAGAAGGCGGGAGCGAGGATGTAGACGAGGGCTCCGGCGGCGCGGGCGGTCGCGCGCGGGGTGAGCCGCGCGATCATCAGCCAGGCACCGAGGGCGGCAGCGGGGAGCGCGACGAGGTAGAGCAGCACCATCGAGTAGCTGGGCGACCAGAAGGTCAGCGAGCCGAGCACGGCGAGGACAGCGGCGAACGGGTCTGCCGCGCCGATGAACCCCGAGCCGAGGTCGCGCCAGCCGTAGGCCGCGTTGCGCCACAGCTCGCCGACGGTCGGCGAGAGCGTCAGCAGACCGCCGCCGCTGAGCGCGGGAGCAGCGAGGAGCGGCGTGTAGACCACCAGGCCGGCGAGCGCGGCGATGAGGACGACCCACACTCCCCCGCCCTGGAAGAAGTGCAGCGGATGGCGGTCCCGCCCGGCCTGCACGCGCACGGCGTCGTGGCGCACCGAGCGCAGCTGCCGCACCACGTCCAGCGGGATGCGCAGCGGCGCAACGGCCTTCCAGCCCACGTTCTTCGACGAGCGGAGAACGGTGCGGGCCCGCAGCACCTTCGTCCCCCCGAAGGCGACGACGAGGGCCGCCAGCAGCTCCCCTCCGACCAGCCCGGGCTGCTTGCGCAGCAGGCGCACGACCGCGCGGCCGATCGCCAGCGGGACGAGCGAGAGCCAGTGCAGGAGGAGGAGCGCGACGGGCGCGTAGGCGAGCCGGCGGTGCAGCTGCGCGGTGCGGTGCTGACGCGCCCGGCGCCGTTCGCCGCTGTCGATGCGGCGGCCGTCGGGGCGCTGCAGCCCGATGCGGGCGGTGGTGACGCGGGCGTCCGGCACGCGGCTGACCCGGTGCCCGGCGAGCCGGGTGCGGATCGAGAAGTCGAGCGCGTCGTCGACGACCGGCAGGCCGGGGTCGAAGCCGCCGAGCTCCTCCCAGAGGGAGTGGCGCACGAGCATGCCGCCGGCGGCGACGGCCAGGACGTCGGGCGTGGAGTCGTGCTGGCCCTGGTCGAGCTCGTCCTCGACGAGGTGGACGGTCGTGCCGTGCTTGGTGATCGACTCGCCGTAGCTGCGGATGTAGCCGGAGCGCGTCCAGTCCATGATCTTGGGACCGGCGACGGCGACGGAGGGGGCGACCTCGACGGCTCCCAGCAGCGCCGCGAGGGCGCCGGGCTCGGGGGCGGAGTCCTGCGCGAGCAGCCACAGCCACTCGTCCTCTCCGGCCGGCGGCTGCATCACGCGGACAGCGCGGGCCACGGCCTGGCCGAAGGGGAGGTGCTCGGCGACCTGCACGAGCTGCGTCGGACCCCAGGACGCGAGGAGCTCGTCGGTCGTGTCCTTCGAGCCTCCGTCGACGAACACCGTCGCGTCGGGCTGACGGGTCTGCGCCCGCAGGGCCGCGAGGGTTCGTTCCAGATAGGCCGCGCCGTTGCGCGCGACGAGGACGGCGGTGACTCGTGGATACATCGCGGACCACCCTAAGCGATGCCGCCGCGCCGCCAGCCTGCGGCTCGCCGCCCCGTCGGTCGGGTCGCGGCGAGGAGGGGACTAGGCCCGGCGGCGCAGCTTCCGGCGCTCGCGCTCGGAGAGGCCGCCCCAGATGCCGAAGCGCTCGTCGTTCTCGAGCGCGTACTCGAG
Source organism: Rathayibacter sp. AY1C2 (assembly GCF_002931195.1). Lineage (NCBI taxonomy): Bacteria > Bacillati > Actinomycetota > Actinomycetes > Micrococcales > Microbacteriaceae > Rathayibacter > Rathayibacter sp. AY1C2. The sequence goes on from NZ_PSWG01000002.1 coordinate 226,363, forward strand.
GCACTGGGCCCGGACCTCGCACGAGGTGCAGATCTTCTTGGCGTCGCGGGTCGAGCCGCCCTTCTCGGGGAAGAAGGCCTCGGGATCGGTCTGCGCGCACAGCGAGTCGACCTGCCAGGAGAGCGCGCCCCCCGGCGCCTCGGTCGCGGTGTCGATCCCGGGTCGGACCCCGGGCACGCCCAGACGGACCGGATCGACGAACCAGTCCTCGGGGACTCCGGAGTGCTGTTCCGGAAGCGTCATGCCGTCTCCTACCCCGCCTGCGAACCGATGATCGGCGGCCACTCCTCCCGGAGCCGCTGCCTAGGTAATTACAGCGGTGTCATTCGCTCAGGTCAAGTCGCGGACCATAAACCCTCAACCCGCCGTGGAGGGTTCACGACACACCGGCGTGTCGCGAACGTGAGATCCGATCAGGCGGTCGCGGCGCTCCGTGCGCGCCAGGCGCTCTCCACCATCTCGGCGACCGTGTGCCGCATCTCCCAGCCCAGGTCGCGGGCCGCTGTCGCGCCGGAGGCGACGATGCGGGGCGGATCGCCCGGCCGCCGTGGGGCGACCTCGGGCGTGAAGGCGATGCCGGTGCTGTCGGCGATCGCGCGCATGATCTCGCCGACGGAGGCCCCGGATCCGCTGCCCAGGTTGTAGACCGGGTCGATCGGCTCGCCGGCGGCCAGGCGGCGCGCCGCGGCGACGTGCGCGAGCGCCAGGTCGGCGACGTGGATGTAGTCGCGGACGCAGGTGCCGTCCGGCGTCGGGTAGTCGTCGCCGTTGATCCGGGGCGTGCGGCCGTCCAGCAGCGCCTCGAAGACGAGGGGGAAGAGGTTGTGGGGGCTGGTGTCGTAGACGTCCGGGTAGCCGGATCCGACGACGTTGAAGTAGCGCAGGGAGGCGTGCCGGACGCCGTGCGCCCGCCCCGCGTCCGCGAGCAGCCACTCGCCGATCAGCTTCGACTCGCCGTAGGGCGATTCCGGGCTCTTGGGGGTGTCCTCGGTGACGATCTCGACGTCGACTGCGCCGTAGACGGCAGCGCTCGAGGAGAAGACGATCGAGGAGACCCCGGCGCGCTCCATCGCCGCCAGCACGCGCATGGTGCCGGTGACGTTCTGCTCGTAGGTGTGCAGGGGGCGCTGCACCGAGACTCCGGCGTACTTGAACCCGGCGACGTGGACGACGCCCTCGATGTCGTGCTCGGCGAGCACGCGGTCGAGCAGGGCCTCGTCGAGGATCGAGCCCTGGTGGAACGGGACGCCCTCGGGCACGAACGACGCGTGCCCCGAGGAGAGGTCGTCGAGGACGACGGGGTCGATGCCCTGCTCCGAGAACGCGCGCACCACGTGCGCCCCGATGTACCCGGCTCCCCCGGTGACCAGCCATGCCATGTGGATCCTCCTCGGTGCGGGCCCGCGACTCCGCGCGCCGGAAGACACCCTAGCGGCGGGGATCGACGGCGCGGATCGGCCGGATGACGCCGGGTGGCGATATCCTGCCGTCGTGCTCCGCTCCGTCGCCCTCCTCGCCCTGCCCGGCCTCGCGCCGTTCGAGTTCGGGGTCGTCTGCGAGGTGTTCGGGATCGACCGCGGCGTCGACGGAGGGCCCGCCCTCGACTTCCGGATCGCCACTCCCGATCCGGGCCGCGTCCGGACGAGCCTCGGATTCGACCTGCTGATCGCCGATGGTCTCGACGCGGCCCGGGACGCGGACCTGATCGCCGTCCCCGCCCACGGCCGCGGGCCCGCCGACGAGCGGGTCCTCGACCTCCTCCGCGAGGCTCACGAGCGCGGCGCGTGGATCCTCAGCGTCTGCAGCGGGGCCTTCACCCTGGCGCAGGCGGGCCTGCTCGACGGCCGGCGCGCGACCACCCACTGGATGCACGCCGCGGAGCTCGCCCGGCGCTTCCCCTCCGTCACGGTGGACCCGGAGGTCCTCTACGTGCAGGAGGGGCGCATCGTGACGAGCGCGGGCACCGCGGCCGGCATCGACGCGGCGCTGCACGTGGTGCGCGAGGAGCTGGGCGCGACGGCGGCGAGCGTCGTCGCCCGGCGGATGGTCGTGCCCCCGCAGCGCCACGGCGGGCAGGCGCAGTACCTGCGGACCCCCGTTCCCGAGGCGCGCGCGGACTCGCTGGCCGAGGTCACCGAGTGGATGCTGGAGCACCTCGACGAGGACCTCTCGATCGAGGCGCTGGCCCGTCGGGCCCTGATGGCCCCCCGCACCTTCGCGCGCCGCTTCCGGGCCGACCTCGGCACGACTCCGCTCGCCTGGCTCACCCGCCAGCGCCTCCTCCGGGCGCAGGTGCTGCTGGAGGAGACGGAGCTGACCCTCGAGGCGGTCGCCGCGCGGGTCGGCTTCGGCACGGCCGCGGTGATGCGCCACCACTTCACGCGCGTCCTGCGGACCACGCCGGCGGCCTACCGCCGCACGTTCGCCGCCTGAGCGGCCGGCACCGGGATCGCTGGAGGGATCAGACCGTCGCGACGAAGAGCCTGCCCCGTCCGGTGACGGCGAGAGCGCCCTCCGACGGGGTCACGAACACGCTGCCGCCGCGCTCGACGCGGACCGAGCCCTCGGCGCCCTCGAGCGAGAACGAGCCCTCGGTCGCGATCGCGATGGCGGGTCCGTGCAGGGCGACGCGGGCCGGCGTCTCCGACTCCGGCTCCACGACGGCGAGCACGAAGTCGGGGACGTCCGGACGGTAGACGCGCACGCCCGGTCCGGCCTGCTCGGCCGGGAGGTAGGGCACGGGCAGCGGCGAGAACTCGAGCACGCTCACCAGCTCGGGCACGTCGATGTGCTTGGGCGTGAGGCCCCCGCGCAGCACGTTGTCGGAGGCGGCCATCAGCTCCACGCCCGTGCCCGCGAGGTAGGCGTGGATGTTGCCTGCGGGCAGGTAGAGCACCTCGCCGCGGGCGAGGCGGACGCGGTTGAGCAGGAGCGAGAGCACGATGCCGGGGTCGCCCGGGTAGCTCTCGTCCAGGTCCCGGACCGTGGTCGTCTCGAGGCGGTCGTCGCCCGCGGACGCCGCGACGACCGCGGACACCAGCGCGGCGACCTCGGCGCGGTCGCCGTCGGCGAGCAGCCACGACAGGGCGCCGCGGAGGACCTCCGAGGGCTCGCCCTCGAGCGTCCGGGCGAACCGCGCGATCGCGGCCGCCTCCTCCGCCGGGGCGCGCCCGGCCAGCTCGGCGAGCAGCGCCCGGGCGTCCGCCGGCTCGCGGAAGCCGCAGAGCGCGTCGAAGCTCTCGCTGAGCGCGTAGATCAGCTCGGGCTTGTGGAACGGGTCCTTGTAGTTGCGATCGGCGGCGTCCCGCGGGATGCCGGCCTCCTCCTCCTCGACGAACCGGCGCCGGGCCCGCTCGGACGAGGGGTGGGCCTGGAGCGACAGCGGCCCGCCCGCGGCGAGGATCTTGAGCAGGAACGGCAGACGGGGAGCGCCCGAGACCGGATCGACCGCCCCCTCCACTCCGGCGAGCGCCGCCTCGGCGTGCTCGCCGATCCACTCGGCGAGCGTGCCGGCGCCGACCGAGGCGGGGTCGAGGATGCGCGCGGGCGAGCCCGGGTGCGCGCCGAGCCAGAGCTCGGCCTCGGGGGCGCCGGAGGGCGCGGTGCCGAGGGCCTCCGAGATGCCGGTGAGCGAGCCCCAGGCGTAGTCGCGGGGGGTGTTGCCGATCGGGATGAACACGGGAGCGCTGGCCTTCCGTCCGAGGGGTGGGTCCGAGCCGCTCAGCCGGACGCGCCGGGGCCGCTCCGCTGCGACGCTAGCAGGATCCACAACGCGGGCCCGGGAGGAGGGCCCGCCTGTTGGTGCTCTCCGCCAGAGGACGCGGCACTCGCAGGCGCGCTTCGTACGCTGGGAGTCGCAGCACTGTCGCCGTCGGAGCGGTCGCCGTGCCGCATCCGACGAGCGAGGGAGCACAGAGCATGGACAGCACGACCTTCGAGACCCTGGGGGCCGACTTCTACGGGTTCGAGGCGGCGCTCACGCCCGCCGAGAAGGAGCTGCTGGTCGGCGTCCGCGCGTTCCTCGAGGAGCAGGTGCGGCCGATCGCCGACGAGTACTGGGAGCGCGCGGAGTTCCCGCGGCAGCTGATCCCCGCGATCCACGCCACCGGCGTCATCGGCCTCTCCTGGCCCGAGACCCGCGCGATCGAGAACTCCGCCGTGTTCCGCGGCTGGGTGGCGCTCGAGCTGGGCCGGGTGGACGCGGGCATCGCGACCTACGTGGGCGTGCAGAACGGCCTGGTGATGGGAACGGTCGGCGTCGCCGGCTCCGAGGAGCAGCGCGCCGAGTGGCTGCCGAAGCTCGCCTCGGGCGAGGTCATCGGCGCCTTCGGGCTCACCGAGCCGCACTCCGGCTCCGACTCCGCCCAGGGCCTGCGCACCACCGCCCGCCGGGACGGCGACGACTGGATCCTCGACGGCGAGAAGCGCTGGATCGGCAACGCGACCTTCAGCGACGTGACCGTGATCTGGGCGAAGGACGCGGAGGACGGCCAGGTGAAGGGCTTCCTCGTCCCCACCTCGACGCCGGGCTACCGCGCCACCGCCATCGCGCGCAAGCAGAGCCTGCGCACGGTGCAGAACGCCGACATCGTGCTCGAGGGCGTCCGCGTCCCGGAGTCGCTGCGCCTGCAGCGCGCGAACTCGTTCCGCGACACCGCGAAGGTGCTCCGGCTCACCCGCGCCGAGGTCGCCTGGCAGGCCATCGGCGTCGCGATCGGCGCCTACGACGCGGCGCTGCGCTACGCGAAGGAGCGCGTGCAGTTCGGCAAGCCGCTCGTCGGGCACCAGCTGGTGCAGGACCTCCTGGTCAAGAGCATCGGCAACATCACGGCCAGCATCGCCCTGGCGACCCGCGTGTCCGAGATGCTCGACGCCGGCGAGCAGCGCGACGAGCACTCCGCCCTCGCGAAGGCCTTCGCGACGGCCCGGATGCGCGAGACCGTCGCCTGGTGCCGCGAGGTGATGGGCGGCAACGGTATCGTCCTCGACTACGGCGTCGCCCGCTTCTTCGCCGACGCGGAGGCCCTCTACTCCTACGAGGGCACCCGCGAGATGAACACGCTGATCGTCGGCCGCTCGATCACCGGCACCGCTGCGTTCGTCTGAGCCTCCCGTCCAAGCCGTCTTCCCCGAGGGGGCGGCCAGGCCGGGGAGCGAGCGGCGGCGCGCCCGGCACGCCGCCGCGCCGCCCCCGCTCCCTAGACTGGTCGCCATGATCCGACGCGCCGCCCCCGCCGCTCCCCGAGCGCTCGCGGTGGCGGTGCTGGCCGTGCTGCTGGCCGGCCAGTCGCTGCGGAACCTCGCCGGATGGTGGGGCTGGGGCGTCGTCGTCGCGGTGCTCCTGGGCGCCTCGATCGCCGTGCTCGTCCGCGCCCGCCCCCGCCTGCGCTGGGCCCGCACGCCGAAGTCGCTGGTCCTCTTCCTCGGGCTCGCGGTGCTCTCGCTGCTGTGGTCCGCCTATCCGGGAGCGAGCGCGATCGGAGTCACGGCGCAGCTCGCGACGACGCTCGGCGGCGTCGTCCTCGCCGTCACGCTGAGCAGCCGGGAGCTGCTCACGGCTCTCGGACGGGCCCTGCGCCTCTCCGTCGGCCTGTCGCTCCTCTTCGAGCTCGTGATCGCGGTCGTCGTGCGGCAGCCCGTCCTGCCGTTCGGCGTCGAGCCTCCCGCCGACGGACCGACGCCCGACGCCTTCTACTGGTCGCAGGCAGCCCTCTTCACCGGCGAGCCCGTCCAGGGGATCGTCGGCAACCGCAACCTCCTCGGCTTCCTCGCCCTACTCGGCCTGATCGTGATCGCGATCGAGCTGGCGGCCCACTCGATCCGGCGCCGGTGGGGAGCGGTCTGGGTCGCCCTGTTCGTCGCGACCCTCCTGCTCACCCGCTCGGCGACCGTTCTCCTCTGCCTCGTCGCCGTCGTCCTCGCGGCCGCGTTCGCGCTCTGGGCTCGCCGGAGGGGCGAGTCCCGCCGGCGTCCCGTCTACCTGACCGCCGCGGGGCTGGCGGTGGCGGCCGTCGCCGGAGGCGCCGCGGGCTGGGGCGCCCTCCTCGGCCTGCTCGGCAAGAGCGAGGACGCCACGGGCCGCCTCGACATCTGGGACTCGGTGATCGCGCTCACGCTGCAGCGTCCGGTCCTCGGCTGGGGCTGGGTCAGCTACTGGGCTCCCTGGGCCGCCCCGTTCGACACCCTCGCCGAGCGCAAGGGCGTGCTCTACCTGCAGGCCCACGACGCCTGGCTCGACGTCGCCCTCCAGCTGGGAGCGGTCGGCCTCGTCCTCTTCGCGGCGCTCGCCGTCTCGACGCTGTGGCGCTCCTGGTTCCGCGCGGTCGACCGCCCGCGGCGCGACGCGACCTCGACCCTCCCCTACACGGCCGTCAGCCTCGCTCCGCTGCTGATCGTGGTCGCCCTCCTGGCGCAGTCGCTGTTCGAGAGCCGGATCCTGATCGAGGGAGGCTGGCTGCTCCTCGTCCTCTTCGCGGTGCAGACCAAGCGACCGGCGACCGAGACGCCCGAGGTCCTCGCCGCGACCCCGCTCCCCCTCGCCGACGCCTCCCCGAGGCGATGAGGCGCCGCCGCCCCTCGCTCCCCGCCTCCGTCGCCGACGCGACGGCGTCCCCGCAGTTCGCGGCGGCCCTCGCGCAGACCACTCTCGTCACCGTCCTCTGCGCCCCGGCGGTCCGCGGGCTCATCGGCTGGCCCGGCTACATCGCCGCCGTCGCCACGCTCACCGCCCTCGCCGCGGTCATGCTCGTCCTGCGGCGCGGGCGGCTCGACTGGGAGGGCCTGCTGCCCACGAGCATCCTGGTGTTCCTCGGCTGGATCGCGCTCAGCGTGCTGTGGAGCGACTACACCTGGGCCACGGTCTCGAGCGTCGTCTACCAGTTCGCCCTGGCGTTCCTGGCGATCGCGATCGGCCTCACGCGCGACATCATCCAGATCATCCGCTCAGTCGGCGACGTGCTGCGGGTCGTGCTGATCGCCTCGCTGGCCGTGGAGGTGCTCTCGGGGGTGCTGATCGACCAGCCGCTGCGCTTCCTCGGCGTGGAGGGCCTGCTCGCGGTCGGCGGGCCGATCCAGGGACTCGTCGGCACGCGCAACCAGCTCGGGCTGGTCTGCCTGCTGGCGATCGTGACGTTCTCGGTGGAGCTGATGACCCGCTCCGTCGCCCGCGGGCCGGCCGTCGCCTCGATCGCCCTCGCGGCGGTCACCCTCCTCTTCACGCGCTCCGCCGTGAGCGCGGGCGTGCTCGCCGTGGCCGTCGTCGTCGCCCTCGCTCTGCGCTGGGTGCGCCACGGCGACGGCACCCACCGCCGTCGGCGGCAGTTCGCGGTGCTCGGCGTCGCCGCCGCGGCCTCCCTCACCGTGTGGCTCCTGCGCTACCGGGTGATCGAGCTGCTGAACGCGGGCAGCGAGTTCGAGTTCCGGCTGCGGCTCTGGCAGCAGGTCTGGCGCTTCACGGACCTCGCTCCGATCGTCGGCTGGGGCTGGGTGGGCTACTGGCGGCCCGACCTCTACCCCTTCACCGCCATCGACTACCTCTCGGGCCGCCCGCACTCGTCGAGCCTCAACGCGCTCTTCGACGTGGCCCTGCAGGTCGGCGCGGTCGGGGTGGTCCTCTTCGTCGTGCTGATCGGCCTCGCGCTCTGGCGCTCCTGGCTGATCGCCTCCGAGCGCAAGGCGGTCGTGCACGTCTGGCCGGTGCTGGTGCTGGCCGTGCTGATGGTCACCGCGCTGGCCGAGAGCTCGATCCTGCTCGACGCCGGCTGGCTGCTCGTGGTGCTCTGCGCGATGCGCGCGGCCCAGGGACTGAGCTGGCGCCGGCTCCTGCACCCGCGGGACTGACCGGACTCCTCAGCGCCCGCGCCGCCGCGCCACCTGGCGGAGCACGGCGAGGTGCTCCTCCCGGCAGCGCTCCCAGCTGAAGGACCGGGCGCGCTCGACGCCGAGCGGGCCGAGCTCGCCTGTCCGCTCGATCGCCTCGAGGATCCCGTCCGCGATCGAGCGCGGCTCGAGCGGATCGACGTAGACCGCGGCGTCCCCGCAGATCTCCGGGAGCGAGCCCGCGTCGGACGCGGCGACCGGGCATCCCGACGCCATCGCCTCGATGGGAGGGAGGCCGAAGCCCTCGTAGAGGCTCGGGAACGCCAGCACCGCGGCTCGGCGGTAGAGGTCGGCGAGCTCCTCCGGAGTGACGTGGCCGCGCCACTCGACGAAGTCCGGCAGCGGGCCGAGGCGGTCCAGATCCCCTCCCGTCAGCACGAGGCGGAGGGCGTGCCCCTCCTCCCGCAGCAGGCGCACCGCCTCGAACAGGCGGGCGTGGTTCTTGTGCGGCCAGGCGCGCGCCGGGTAGAAGACGAAGTCCTCGCGTGTGCTCAGATTCGCGACGAAGCGCCGGGTGTCCACGCCGAGATGCGACACGTGGATCCGCTCCTCCGGGATGCCCAGCAGCTCGACGATCCGCCCCTTGGTGAAGGCGCTGATGGTGATGACCGCGTCGGCGCGGCGAGCGGTCGCCTCGTAGGCGAGCCGGCGGAAGACGCGCTCGACGCGGGGGAAGAGGTGCGGGAGGTCGCGGTGCTGCAGATCGAACAGCATCTGCACGTGCCCCTGCCGCCGCGACGGCCACGGGAGCGGGACCGTGAACGGGAAGTAGAGCACTGCGTCCCGGCCGAGGCGCCGACGCAGCTGCGGCGTGCGCAGGAGCGCCTGGAGCATCCCCACGGCCCGGCGGCGGTGGCCCGCCCCGCTGACGACCCCCTCGGCCACGACCTCGGGCACGCCCTCGCTGAAGCCGCGCGCGTTCTCGGGGACGAGCACCTGCACGGCGGGCCCCTCCTCCCCCGGCCGCGGCGCAAGGAGGCGCGTGAGCGCGCGCGCGTAGGTCTCGCCGCCGCCCATCCCGCCCGGGTCGACGGTGAGCACGGCGAGCGTGACGGGGCGGAGTTCCGGCATGGCGTCCAATCGGTCCGAAGCCCGGCCAGGATACCGGCGGGCCGCACCGCTCCCGGCGCCCGGCCGTGCCCGTGGGTAGTATGTGTCCCGCTGTCATCGACCCCGACGAATTGGACCACCACGTGCCCCGCGCTTTGATCACCGGAATCACCGGCCAGGACGGCCTCTACCTCGCCGAGCTCCTCCTCTCGAAGGGCTACGAGGTCTTCGGGCTCGTCCGCGGGCAGAACAACCCCAAGTACGAGCTGGTCCGCCGCACCGTGCCCGAGGTGACCCTGCTCACCGGCGACCTGACCGACGTGTCGAGCCTGGTGCGCGTGCTCGCCGCCGCCCAGCCCGACGAGGTCTACAACCTCGGTGCGATCTCGTTCGTCGCCTACTCGTGGGAGAACGCGTCGCTCACCACCGATGTGACCGGCAAGGGCGTGCTCAACATCCTCGAGGCGACCCGCCTCTACGCCGGCTCCGACATGTCGCGCGTGAAGTTCTACCAGGCCTCCTCCTCCGAGATGTTCGGCAAGGTCCAGCAGGTCCCGCAGAGCGAGGAGACGCTGCTCTGGCCGCGCTCGCCCTACGGAGTGGCCAAGGTCTTCGGCCACTACATGACCATCAACTACCGCGAGTCGTACGGCATGCACGCCTCCTCCGGCATCCTCTTCAACCACGAGTCGCCCCGCCGCGGCCCGGAGTTCGTCACCCGCAAGATCAGCCTCGCGGTCGCCCGCATCAAGCTCGGCCTCCAGGAGACGCTGGAGCTCGGCAACCTCGACGCGAAGCGCGACTGGGGCTTCGCCGGCGACTACGTCGACGCGATGTGGCGCATGCTGCAGCAGCCCGAGGGCGACGACTACGTGGTCGCGACCGGCGAGACCCACGAGATCCGCGAGTACCTCGACATCGCCTTCAACCACGTCGGCATCGAGGACTGGACCCCGTACGTGACCCAGAACCCCGCGTTCATGCGTCCCGCCGAGGTGGACCTGCTGATCGGCGACCCGGCGAAGGCGCGCGACGTCCTCGGCTGGGAGCCGAAGGTCTCGTTCCCCGAGCTCGTGGCGATGATGGTCGAGAACGACCTCGCCGAGCAGTCCGCGCTGATCAAGTAGTCATGCCTGCCGCTCTCGTCACCGGAGCGAGCGGTCAGGACGGGGGCTACCTCGTCGAGCGCCTGCTCGCCGACGGCTGGGAGGTCTCCGCGCTCGTGCGCGGGACCGACGACGCCGCTCTTCCCGCCGCCGTCCGCGCCTTCGAGGGCGATCTCCGCGACGCCTCCGGCCTCGGCCGTATCGTCGCGGAGGCGCAGCCGGACACGGTCTTCCACCTCGCCGGCCTCTCCTCCGTCGCGCTCTCGTGGAAGGAGCCCGTGCTCACGGCCGAGGTGACCGGCACCGCGGTCGCCGCGCTCCTGGAGGCCTCGCTGGCGCTCCAGGAGTCGGCGGGCCGGGAGGTCCGCTTCGTCCAGGCCTCCTCCTCCGAGATCTTCGGGGCCGCGACCGAGAACCCGCAGACCGAGCGGACCCCGATCCGCCCGGTCTCGCCTTACGGAGCCGCGAAGGCGTTCGCGCACCACCTCGTCGCGGTCTACCGCGGCCGAGGGCTCCACGCCTCGTCCGGCATCCTCTACAACCACGAGTCGCCGCGTCGGCCGCTCGGCTTCGTCACCCGCAAGATCACCGCCGGAGTCGCGGCGATCGCGACGGGCGCCGAGTCGGAGCTCTCGCTCGGCAATCTCGACGCGCGCCGCGACTGGGGCTGGGCTCCCGACTACGTGGACGCCCTCGTGCGCGCCTCGCGCGCCGAGGAGGCGAGCGACTACGTCGTGGCGACCGGAGTCGCGCACTCGGTCCGCGACTTCGTCCGTGCCGCCTTCACCGCGGCCGGCATCGACGACTGGGAGCAGCGGGTCACGATCGACCCGCGGTTCGCGCGCCCCGTGGACGCCCCCGAGATGCGCGGGGACGCCTCCCGGGCCCGCGAAGTGCTCGGCTGGGCGCCGACCGTCGGCTTCGAGGAGATCGTCGCCCGCATGGTCGAGAACGACCTCGAGCTGGCGCGCCGCTCCGACTGAGCCGCGCCCACCGCGTGCAGAAGGCCCCCGCTCCTGGAGCGGGGGCCTTCTGCACGCGGTGGGTCGAGGACGCCTAGGCGGTCGCGTCCGACTGCTCGGCCCGGGCCCGCTCGTCGACGCCGTCTCCCTCGACGAGGTAAGACCAGACGCGGGCGGCGTACTCGTCCCAGGTGCCGCCGTCGATCGCGAGCGCCTCCGCCGAGAGCCGCGCGTGCAGCTCGTCGTCGGTCAGCAGCCGCTCGAGGGCCGCGGCGATGTCGTGGTCGTCGTGCGGATCGACGAACAGCGCGCCGCCCGAGGCGGAGACCTCGTGCATGCTGCCGAATCCGGAGGTCACGACCGGGGTGCCGACCGAGATCGACTCCACGATCGGGAGACCGTAGCCCTCGTTGATCGAGGGGAACACGGTGCACCGGGCCAGGCGGTAGGCGCTCCAGAGCAGCGCGTCGGTGATCTTGGAGAGCGAGCGGACCGGACGGCCCTGGCCCTCGAGGACCTCGAGTCGGTACTCGAACTCGGCGCTGCTCCAGGCGTTGCCGCCGATGAAGACCAGGCTGAAGCGAACGCCCCGGCGCCAGAGCAGCTCGGCGGCCTGGAGCACCGCCAGGTGGTTCTTCCGCGGCTCGTGGCTGCCGACGCAGACGACGAGCGGGAGGTCACCGGTCACCAGCGAGCGCGCGGCGGTGGCCAGCTCCTCGTCCGAGACGCTCTCCGGCTGCGAGGGCAGCAGGATCGGGCGGATGTCCGGCCCCTGCATCCCGACGCTGCCGAGCATGTGGCGCCAGCCGGAGTACTCGGTCGCGGCCGCCTCGGAGATGGTCGCGATGCGGTCCATGTGCGACACAGCGACGAGCGTGCGCGAGAACGCGGCGCTGATGCCCGTGCTCGCCGTCTCGGCGGTGGTGACCGGCACGCAGTCGAAGCCGATGGTGCCCGTGCGGTTGCCGCTGAACTCGGCGAGGGCGGAGACGCGCGACGTCCGCTCGTCCTCCACGGCGAGCTCGGGCAGGAGGTAGGTGCCCTGCCACGGGACGATCACGCGGGAGCGGTCCTCGGCGGCGTCGGGCACGTCGCCCGAGACGGCGTTCCGGCTCTGCTCCGGGGTGAGCATGACGAGCGACTCGTGGGTCGAGTCCCAGCCGGCGAGCAGGATCTCGTGGTCGCGCGTCCAACGGACGAGGCTCTGGCGCACCACGCGCTGGATGCCCGTGGCCAGCCCCGTGCGCGCGGTGTGGTGCACGTCGACGACGACCGCGCCGACGACCACCTCGACCTCGGGGTGGTGGAAGCGGGCGAAGACCCGGTTCGAGGCGATAGTGGACGCGGCGTGGGTGAGCAGACCGGCGGTGCCGTCCAGCCGGGCCCGGCGGCGGCCGTCGACGACGTCCTCCCGGCGCGGGAGCGTGCCGCGGAGGACGGCGAGCACCAGCCAGACCTCGCGGTCGGTGGGGGCGGGCAGCAGAACGCTCAGCTGTCCGGTAAGGGCGTCGACGCTGCCCAGCGGCTCCACAGTGGGGGCCAGGGTGCGCACCAGGGTGGCGAGACGGTCGACCAGGTACTGCTTAGAGCGCACGGGGCGCCTCCTCGTGCTCGATGAGGGCCGAGGGGCCGATCAGGGCGGCCCACAGCTCCCGGGCGTAGTCGTCCCAGGTGCGCTCGGGCCGCTCTGCCGCCTCGAGGCGGAGCTCGTCGACGAGCTCCGGCGACGTCAGCAGGCGGCGCATGCCGTCGGTGATCTCCTCGTCGGACTCCGGGTCGATCAGGACGCATCCGCCGTGCTCGGCGATCTGCGCCGTGCTGCCGTAGCGCGAGGTCAGCACGGGCAGCCCGATCGACAGCGCCTCGGCGACCGGCAGGCCGTACCCCTCGTGCAGCGACGGGAACGCCAGGAACAGCGCCTCCCGGTAGCTCGCGATCAGGACGTCGTCGTCGGCTCCGCGGAGCACCTCGACCGGGCGCCCGGCGGCGACCAGCTCGCGCACGCGGGGATCGAAGACCTGGTGCGCCCACGGGTTGGCCCCGCCGATGAAGCGGACGCGGAACCGCAGGCCCTCGCGCCAGAGGACCTCGGCGGCGTGCAGCACCGCGAGATGGTTCTTGCGGGGCTCCTGGCTGCCGACGCAGAGCACGAGCGGCAGGCCGGACGCGCTCCGGCCCTCGGAGCGCAGGCCGTCCGGGAGCTCCACGGGCAGCGGGACCGGGACGACGGTCGGGCCGGTGAGGCCCTGAGCGGGGAGCGCTCGCACGAAGCCCTCGAACTCCAGCGCGGCCGCGGCGCTCACCGTGGCGACGCGCTCGGCGTGCTTGACCACGGAGAGGAAGTTGACGAAGCGCACCGTCTCCTCCGGCGGCACCGTGTCGGCGCTGACGACGGGGATGGCGTCGTGGCCGAGGACGACGACCTCGTTGCCGGAGTACTCGGCGAGGGCCGCGAGCGGCCCGCACTGGTTGTAGTCGGGCACCGAGGGGATGACGACGACGCTGCGGTAGGGCACGACGAACTCGATGCGCTCCGGATCGCCATGCTCCCAGTCGCGCCGCCCGGCGGAGGACCAGTCGACGACGCGCTCGTGCTCGATCGCGCTCAGGCGCCGGAAGGACATCGATCCGTGGACCCAGGCGACCGGGACGATCTCGTGCTCGGCATCCCAGCGGGACACGGTCTGGCGCACGACCCGCTGGACGCCGGTGTTGTGACCGTGGCGGGCGGGGAAGTCGACGTCGATCAGGACGGCCCCGGTGACGACCTCGACACGGGCGTCCAGATCGGCGAACCCGGTCGCGGTGCGGGAGCCCGCCTCGAGGAAGATGCGCAGCGCCGCCTCCTCGGGGGCGAGCTCGAGGGCGCGGCGGAACCAGTCGAACAGCTCGCTCGTCGGGTACGCGGCCGTGAACGACACCAGCGCGACCCAGGTCAGCTCGTCGTCCTGGCGCGAGCGGATCTCGCGGGCCACCTCGTCGAGGTACGGGCCGGGCCCGCGGGTGCGCAGCGAGGCGCGGCGCTCCTCGTCGAAGAGGAGCGCGCCGATCTGCTCCAGGCGTTGCAGCATCGCCTCCGTGCGGTGGGCGCGCGCGGCGGCCGCGCCGGCGGCCGAGACCTGCGACCGGTCGCTCATCGCGCCCGACCGGACAGGCGGCGCTTCACGAAGCGCGCGCTGTGGCCGACGGCGCCCGACAGCCCGAGCTGCTCGACGCGGATCTGGAAGGTGCGCACCAGGCGGAGCGGCTTCGTCACCCGCCAGGAGAGGGTGCGTTCGAAGCCGGAGGCGGTCACTCCGCCCACCTGGATCCGCTCGACCCACTCGTCGAAGGGGTCGTTGAGGAGGGAGTCGACCTGCGCGCGCAGGCGGGCGAGCTCCTCGTCCGGGGACTCGGGCTCGGCGAGACGGGGCTCGATGGGAGCCCCGAACGTGCGGGCGGGCTCGGCCGGGACGGCGGCGGGAGCGGCGTCGCCGACGGCCGATTCGAGGCTCGGGTCGGGAGCGGGAGGAGCGTCCTCGCCCGTGCCGCCGAGGACGGGGGCGGGGTCCCCAGCGCTCTGCGGCGCCGGGTCCAGGGGGACGTCGGAAGGCTGCGTGGGCATGGCGAACACCTCGTTCGTGTCGTTCAGTCGGCGAGCGGGAGCAAGACTACCCGCCATGCGCCGCGCACCGGCACGCCAGCCAGGGGGCTCCAGGGTGGGCCGCACGTATAATGATGCGGTCCGTCGCCCGGCGGAGGCCGAGAGCTTGGAGTTCCATGCCCAGCAAAGCTGTGGATCGCGCGCGCGCGATCGCCGACGAGCCGTTCCAGATCGCCGGCACCACGTCGGCCGTCGGCGGCGGCTCGGGCGGCTTCGTCGCCTCCCTCGCCGAGATCCTGCGGCACCGCGAGCTGCTCCGCCTGCTCGTGGGGCGCGAGCTGAAGTCGCGCTACAAGGACAGCAGCCTGGGCTTCGTCTGGAGCCTCGTCCGGCCGCTGATCATGCTCCTCATCTACTACGTGGCGATCGGCCAGATCCTCGGGGCCTCTCGCGGCGTCCCGAACTTCGCGATCTTCGTCTTCTCGGGGCTCACCCTCTGGGGCCTGTTCAGCGAGATCGTGACCGCGGGCACCACGTCGATCCTCGGCAACGGCGGACTGATCAAGAAGGTGTACCTGCCGCGGGAGATCTTCCCGGTGGCGGCCATCGGCTCGGCCCTCTTCAACTTCGGTGTGCAGTTCGTCGTCCTGATCGCGGGAGCCGTCCTCACGGGCTCGCTGATCTTCGGCGTCCAGCTCCTCTACATCGTGCCCGCGCTGGCGATCGTGCTCGTGTACGGCCTCGCGCTGGCCCTGGCCCTCTCGGCCCTCAACGTCTACCTCCGCGACGTCCAGTTCCTCGTCGAGGTCGGGCTGCAGATCTTCTTCTGGCTCTCCCCCATCGTCTACGCGTGGAACTTCGTCGTCGCCGCCTCCACCGGAGCGGGCCACGGCTGGGCCGAGCAGCTCTACCTGATCAACCCGATCTCGAACGCGATCCTCGCCTTCCAGCGCGCGATCTGGGGAGACGGCTCGCGCGTCAGCATCATCGACGGCAACGAGATCGCCCCCCAGGTGTGGCCGCCGGACATGGAGCTGCGCCTTCTCATCGTCCTCGTCGTCGGGCTGGTGTTCGTGTGGATCGGCCACCGGATCTTCCGCCGCCTCGAGGGCAACTTCGCCCAGGAGATCTGATCGTGACCCTCACCAGCAAGCAGGAGTCCGTGCCCGCCTCCTCCGGCACCCCGACCGTCGTCCGGGTGCGCAACGCCTCCAAGCGCTTCGTCATCCGCAAGGACAAGTCGTTCAAGGAGCGGATCGTCAACTTCGGCCGCGGGCGCAAGCACCGCGACGAGTTCTGGGCACTCCGCGACGTCGACCTCGAGATCCCACTGGGCTCGACCGTCGGCCTCATCGGCGCGAACGGATCGGGCAAGAGCACGCTCCTCAAGCTCATCGGCGGCATTGTCCAGCCGACGACCGGCACCGTGGAGCGCCGCGGACGCCTCGCCGCGCTCCTCGAGCTCGGAGCGGGCTTCCACCCCGACCTCACCGGGCGCGAGAACGTCTACCTCAACGGCGCGATCCTCGGACTCTCGCGCAGCGAGCTGGACAGCAAGTTCGACTCGATCGTCGACTTCTCCGAGATCGCCGAGTTCATCGACACCCAGGTCAAGTTCTACTCGTCGGGCATGTACGTGCGGCTCGCCTTCGCTATCGCGATCCACACCGATCCCGACCTGCTGCTGGTCGACGAGGTGCTCGCCGTCGGCGACGAGCCGTTCCAGCGCAAGTGCATGGACCGCATCCGCGCCTTCCAGCGCGCGGGGAAGACCATCGTGCTGGTCACCCACTCGCTCGAGCAGGTCGGCGAGCTCTGCGACCGCACCATCGTCCTCGAGAAGGGCACCGTCGTCTTCGACGGCGAGACCTCCGAGGGACTCCAGGTCCTCCGCGAGAGCTTCGAGGACCGTCGGGCCGCCCGCCAGGAGCGCGAGGCCGAGGCCGCCGAGGCCGCGGACGAGCCCGCCCCCCAGCTCATCGAGATCCTGGGCTGCCGACTGCGCGGCGGATCGATCGAGCACGGCGGCACGGTCGTCCGCAGCGGCGAGACCCTCGAGTTCGACGTCACGGTGCGCACCAGCCGCCCGGTCGACGACTGGAACATCGGCATGGGCATCGACACCCCCCTCGGCCAGCGCGTCTTCGGGACGAACACCGAGCGCATCGGCACGCCGCTGAGCGCGGTCGACGGAGAGATGACGGTCACGTTCACCCTCCCCGACCTGCACCTCGGCGCCGGCAACTACGCCGTGCACGCCTCCTCGGCCACCTTCTCGCAGGGCGAGACCATGCGGATCCCGGTCGCCGCGACCTTCACGGTCGAGCGGGCCTCCGTGCACGACGGCGTCGTCGACATCGACTCCACCGTCCGCCTCAGCAGGCCGTGACCGCGCGGCGCCGCCGCCTCCTGGTCGACGCGACCGCCCTCGCGGCGCCGCGCCTGACCGGGGTCGGCCGCGTCCTGCTCGGCCTGCTGCACGCGCTGGACACCGACGCGACCGCCGCAGAGGTCGAGGTGCTCCTCGTCGTCCCGGCGAGTGAGGCGGGCTCGCTCGGGCGCTTCGGCTTCCGTACGCTGCGCGTCCGACCGGTGCCGCTGCCCCGGCCGGTGTGGAGCGCACTGACCCGAGTGCCCGCGCCGGGGATCGACCTCCTGCTCGGCCGCGGCGCCTACTTCTTCCCGAACTTCCGGAGCTGGCCGCTCGCCCGCTCCCGCTCGATCACCTTCGTGCACGACGTCTGCTTCGCTGTGATGCCCGAGCTCGTTCCGCGCGAGCGCCGAGAGCTGCTGTCGCGGTCCGTGCCCCGGTGGATCCGGCGCAGCGACCTGGTCCTGACCGGCACCCCGTCCTCCGCGGCCGAGGTCGAGAGCGCTCTGGGCGTCGATCCGGCGCGCGTCCGCGTGCTGCCGACCACGATCGACGCCGACCTCTTCCATGCCCGCGGCGAGGAGGAGGTGGCGCGGGTCCGCGCGGAGCACGGGCTCGGGTCCTACCTGCTCTTCGTCGGATCGATCGAGCGCCGCAAGAACCTCGTCACCCTGGTGAACGCGTACCGGCAGGCCGAGCGGCCGGAGAACCACACCCTGCTCCTGGTCGGCGGGGACGGCTGGGACAACGAGGACGTCCACTCCGCCGTCGCCCGCGCGGTCGCCGCAGGAGCCGACGTGCGCTTCGCCTCCTCCTACGTCGCCGACGAGGATCTGCCGGCCCTGCTCACGGGCGCCGACGCCGTCGCCATGCCCTCCTGGCACGAGGGCTTCGGCCTGCCCGCCCTCGAGGCCGTCGCCTGCGGCACTCCGGTGCTCGCGGCAGACATCCCCGGCCTCCGCGACGCGCTCGCCGGGCGGGAGTCCGCCGCCGTCTTCATCGACCCGGCGGACCGCACCGGGTGGTCGGCCGCGATCGGAGAGGCGCTGCGCCGTCCCCGGCGACTCGCACCGGAGCCCATCCCGGGGTGGGACCGCACCGCCCGGCGCCTGCTCGAGCTGGCCTTCGACGACCGCTGATCAGCGCCGGGTCGTGAACAGCAGCCAGCGCCCGGAGGCGGAGGCGACCTCGGGCTCGACGTCCCCCGTCGCCGCCTCGACGTAGGCCCGCCAGCCGTCGGGGTCGTCGGTGTAGCCGGCGGTGTCCACGTAGACGGCGCAGGCGCCGCTGCCCGCCACGGCGTCGGCGAACTCCGCGGAGTCGTCGACGTCGCCCCAGACGTCCCAGCCGTAGGTGCCCTCCACCGCCCCGTAGCTCCAGCGGAGGCGTCCCTCCTCGGTCGCGAGGTAGGGCAGCGCCTCGTCGTAGTCGGAGAGCGCTCCGATCCGCCCGCTGTCGGGGAAGCTCTTCAGGGGGAGCTCCACCACACCGCAGCCGTCGTCCAGCTGCGCGTCGGCCTCCGACACGAACGAGCGCATCTCGGAGTCGTCGGTGGGAGCGATCGGCACCGCGGCCGATACTCCGGCCAGCTGATCGACCACGGCGACGGCGGCGAGGAGCGCCGCCACGAGGATCCGGACACCGCCACGGGCCGTGACCCGATCGAGCAGAAGCGCGAGCACGCCGAGGACGAGGACCGCGATGACGATCGACATCCGCGCCCACGCGCGGATCGTCGGCCCCGCCACCAGCGAGACCACGACGCCCAGGCCCGTCACCGTGTAGAAGAGGAGCGCGGCCAGCGTCGCCACGGCGAGGACGCGCACGCGGGCGTCCGAGAAGAACCGGCCGACCGCGGTCGCACGGAGCGCCCGTCCGCCGCCGAGCGCGGTGATCGGGAGCGCAACGAGCGTGATCAGGAGCGCGACGCTGGCGAGGATCGAGAACCCGGGCGGCTCCGTCGTCGGCGCCACGCCGGACTGGCCCGCGTAGGTGTTCAGCAGGCCGTACCCCTGCGGCAGCCCGGTCCCCGACCAGGGCAGGCCCAGCAGCACCAGCTTGCCGGCGTAGGCCTCCGACTCCCCCACGGTCCGCGACGTGAAGTACGGGCTGTAGCGCTCCCCGAAGTCGAGCGAGAGCAGCAGCAGCGAGAGCCCGACGAACACGCCGAGCGCGAGGATCGGCACCGACGAGACCGCGAGCACGCGCAGCCGCTCGCGGGAGAGGAGCCCGGCGGCCGTGCTCACCGCCCAGGTCGCTCCGAGGACCAGGACCGCGAAGACGTAGTAGTAGCCGCCCGTGCTCGCCACCAGGAGCCCGAGCACGACTCCCGGGACGACGGAGCGCAGTACGCGGCTCCTCCGCGTCGCGCCCCGCTCGGACCAGGCTCGGAGAGGATCGGTGCGCGGTCCGGCGACCATCAGCACCATCACGCCCAGGAGCGGGATCGCCCAGTAGTTGGCGAGGAACGCGTGGCCGAATCCGATCCGGAGGAAGTGGTACGGCAGCAGCGACAGCAGGACCGCGGAGAACGCCGCGACCCAGGGCCGCGTGCGGAGAGCGCGGAAGAACACGTAGCCGGTGACGGCGACCGTCGCGAACGTGCCCAGGTAGAAGACGTTCAGGAGCGTCGTCCCGTCGCGCACCAAGAGGGCCAGGACCGACACGGCGAGGGCGGAGGCGACGTCGAACTGCGCGCTGAAGAAGGCGTTGAACCCGTCGGGGAAGCCGAGCGCCGCGTTGCCGTCGAACGGGAACGCCTGCGTGGCGCTGGTGAAGAGCGTGTAGTGCAGGATCTGGTCGTCGCCGCCCACGGTCCAGCGGGCTGTCAGGTCCTGCGGCCCGATCCCGAGCGCGAGCACGGCGGCAACGACCGAGACGAGGGCGGCGACGAGGGCCCATCCGAGCTCGACGAGCGTCCGGCGCCGCCGACTCGCCGTCCGCGGGCCGCGCACGTCAGTAGCCGCGCTCACGGCGCTGCTCCTCCACGCTGGTCTGGACGATCCGGTTCAGCTCGGTCTCGCCGTCGGTGCCCGCGTAGTCGTAGATGTCGAACCCCCCGCAGGCGACGATATCGGAGGGAGCGCCGAGCGTCCCGCGCGCGAGCCCCGCCCAGTCGGGCGAGCGGTCGGCCAGGACGAAGCTGTACTGCCGGTCGCGGTAGTCGCTCAGGTTGTTCATCCACAGCTGCACCGTGAAGTCGAAGTTGACCTGCTGGACGTGCAGCGAGGCCGGCCCGTAGAGGTCCAGCGGCCGCGTGGACCAGAACGAGCCGACGCCCGCGAGCTCGCGGCCGTCGATCCAGCGCTCCAGGCAGTCGGCGTCCGGGTCCGATCGCGCCTCGGCCGCCGCCGAGGCGACCGCCGTTGTGGCCGGCACGGCGGCCACGACGAGGCCTGCGGCGGCCAGCGGAGCGACGACGCGGACGACCGGCGCCAGCCGCGCGCCCGCAGCACGCCGGTGCGCCGCCGCGGCGCCGATCAGGGCGATCACGACCACGGTCGCGGTCACCGGGATCGGCATCAGGTAGCGGCTGACCGAGCTGCCGGTGAAGACCTGCACCACCAGGAGCACCGCCGTCTGCGCCGGCAGGAACGCGCACACCGCGAAGCGCGCACGGGCCGCCTCGTCGAGGGCGGCTCCCCGCGCCAGTCGGGCGGCACCGGCCACGACGACGGCGAGGGCCGCCAGCAGCAGCAGACCCAGCAGCGCCACCTCGAGCTTGCCGATCAGCGGCGCCTTCAGCACCAGGAACTGCACGATCAGGTCGTCCAGGGCCGTCCCGGCGAGCGGCAGCCGGAGGTACCCGCCGGCGTCGGTCCCGATCAGGAAGCCGAGCGGGACCCGCAGCGCGGCTCCGAGCGCGGCGGCCCCGAGGACCGTGCCCGCGACGATCAGCACCGCTCGGGGAGCAGCGAGAGCGAGCACCAGCAGCACGACGAGGACCACCAGCAGGGGGCCGACGAACTGCACCAGGAGGAGCGGATCGGAGAGGGTCGTCGCGGCGACGGCCGCCCCGACCAGGAGCAGCGGACGCGCGGCCGGACGGCGCTCGCGCAGTGCGCCCAGAGCGACGGCGAGCCCGGCGAGGCCTGTGAGCACCGCGCCGTAGTAGTAGGTCGTGAGGAGGAAGGTGGTCGCCAGGGCCCCCTCGTTGTTGAGCGCGCGGCCCTCCGTCAGGCAGAGCACCAGCAGCACGGCGATGCCGGCGAGCGCGGCCGCGGGCCGCAGCCGGCGGTGCCGGTCCGCGACGAGCCGTCGCGCGAGTATCCGGAGCACGCCGTAGAGGAGGACGACGTTGAGCACGGCGTTGACCGCGAGCGCCGCCGCGGGATCGCCACCGGTCAGCAGCCACGCGACGCCGAAGACGGGGAGCTCGGGGAAGAGGAAGAGCTGGCTCGTCATCACCCACGCCGCCGGGCGGCCCTCGGCGAAGGACTGCAGGATCAGCGGCAGCGCCAGCGAGTCGCCGTCGCGGAAGAGCAGCGGCCGCCACGGCGTGCCGACCATGAATCCGAGCACGAGCAGGGTCCCGCTGACGACGACGGCGAGGGCGGCGAGCTCGAGGAGGGCCCTCCGGGTCCGAGGGGATCCCGTCGGACCCGCCGTCACCGGTGCTTCCCGCCGAACCGGATGGCCAGGACGAGCAGGAGGTTCTTCAGGAGGGTGTCGCTCGGGATCTTGGAGTTGCCGACCGTGCGGTCGAGGAAGACGATCGGGATCTCCTTCACTCCGCGGGCCCGGCGCAGCGCCCGGTACTTGAGCACGATCTGGAAGCCGTAGCCGGCTGCGCGGATCGTCTCGAGGTGGAGGGTGCGCAGGAGGTCCGCGCTGAAGAGGTTGAAGCCGCCGGTCCAGTCGGTGATCTTCGAGCCGAGGAAGAGGCGCGTGTAGAGGTTGCCGCCACCGCTCAGCAGCTTGCGATCGAGCGTCCAGTCGGGAGTGCCCCCGCCCGCGATGTAGCGGGAGGCGACCACGAAGTCGGCGCCCGCGCGAACCTCGCGGAGGAAGGCGTCGATGTAGTCCGGGTCGTGCGAGAGGTCGGCGTCCATCTGCAGCAGGTAGTCGTAGCGGCGCTCGGCCGCGAGGAGGTGCTGGAAGGCCCAGATGTACGCCGCGCCGAGCCCCTCCTTCTTCTCGCGCGAGAGCACGAGGACCTCGAAGGTGTCGGACCCGAGCTCGGCCGCGAGCTCGCGCGCGCGGTCCGCGGTGCCGTCGGGGGAGCTGTCGTCGATGACGGCGACGGTCACGTGGAAGTCGGGGTTGCGGGACGCCGCGAGCGCGACCCGCGGCAGCGCCGTCGCGATGTTCGCGACTTCGTTGTAGGTGGGGACGACGACGGCGAGGGAGCGCATGAGGCGGGGAGGATCCGTTCTTCCGGTGCACCGGCTGACCGGTGAGAGCCCTGCGAGTATAACGAGGCGGTGCTCGCGAGCCTCCGAGCGCGCCCGCGGCCCGCCGCCCCGTCCGCGCACTCTCTCAGGAACATGGCACCGGCTGTTCGACCGCCCGGCAGGGGTCCGCGGTTACGATGGACGACAGTGCACGGCGGTTCACCCCTTGTTCGCCTGCCCCGATGGACGCCCGTCGGAGCCCGACGGTCGGGCATCGACGCCAGAGGGGGACGGGAAAGAGCGCCGCAGATGAAGAGACTCCTCGAATCGCAGAAGGTCCGCTTCCTCATCGCGGGCTGCACCAACACGGCGATCGACTTCCTCATCCTCAACACGCTCGTGCTCCTGCTCGGTCTGCCGACCCTCGTCGCCAACGTCTTCTCCGTCCTGGTCGGCATCACGATCTCGTACGCGCTGAACCACTTCTTCGTCTTCCGCCACCCGGGCAGGGTCTCGGTCGCCACGTTCGCGAAGTTCTTCCTCGTCACCGGGTTCAGCTCGCTGGTCCTGCAGTCGGCGATCATCTACGGCTTCGAGGTCTTCTTCGACACCCGCTTCGGCAACTCGCTGCTCTTCCTCCCCAGCTCCGGCGAGAACGCCTTCCTCGCGATCAACATCGCCAAGGCCGTCGCCGTCCTCGTGGGACTGGTGTGGAACTTCTGCATGTACAAGTTCGTCGTCTTCCGCCGTCCGGCGCACGATGCGCTGCCCGCGATCGAGACGGTCTCCCCCGCCGCCGTGGCCGTCAGCACCGAGCCCGTCGACATCGTCCGCTGAGGGCCGCAGGCTCCCGGGCCCCGCTCGAGCCGCGTGCTAGCCTCGTCGAGTTCTTCCGACGGGGCACTCCTCCCGTCGACGCCGCACCACCCGGAGGCTCCCATCGCCCGCTCGACGTTGCCCATCGCGGTCGTCGTCGTCACCCACTTCTCGGGTGAGGTCCTCCGCGCGTGCCTCGAGTCCGTGCCGGAGGCGACGGAGCACGACGTGCGCATCCTGGTGGTCGACAACCTGACCACGGACGACTCCGTCCGCAGCGTCGTCGAGCGCCTGCCGCAGGTCGAGTTCCACGAGACCGGGCAGAACCTCGGCTACGGCCGGGCCGTCAACTACGCGGTCGACCGCCTCGGGCCCGAGGTCGAGTGGATCCTGGTGACCAACCCGGACACGGTCTTCCTCCCCGGCTCGATCGACGCCCTCTACGCCGCCGCGACGGCGGACGACCGGATCGGCTCGATCGGGCCGCGGATCCTCGACTCCGACGGCACGATCTACCCCTCCGCCCGCGCTCTGCCCTCGCTCGGCACGGGCGTCGGGCACGCCGTCTTCGCCCACGTCTGGCCCGGCAACCCGTGGTCGGCGACCTACCGGCGCTCGCGCGCGGTCGAGACCCTCCGCCACGGCCGGATGGAGGCGGGCTGGCTCTCCGGCGCCTGCGTGATGGTGCGCCGCACGGCCTTCGAGGAGATCGGCGGGTTCGACGACCGCTACTTCATGTACTTCGAGGACGTCCAGCTGGGCGACTCGCTCGGACAGCGCGGCTGGACCAACGTCTACCTCGCCGACGCGGTCGTCTCCCACCTCGGCGGGCACTCCACCCGCCTGGCCTCGGCGCGGATGCTCGCGGTCCACCACCGCAGCGCCTACCTCTACCTCGCGCAGAAGTACGGGGCCTGGTATCAGGCGCCGATCCGCGCGGCGGTCCGCGCCGGGCTGGGCGCCCGGGTCGCGCTGATGCGCCTGCGCTCGAAGAGCTGATCCGCTCCGATCGGGCGGGCCGCCTGGCCGGCGCCGGGCGGCCCGCCCACCGGATCGGCGGTCAGGACGCGGAGTCGAGCTCCGTGTAGAAGGCCCGCGCCTCGTCCCAGGTCGGCAGCAGGCCCTGCGCCTCGGCCTCGGCCAGCGTCGGTGCGTCGGTGTCCTTCGGCGAGAGGAGCAGCTCGCCGGCCTCCTCCGGGAAGCGCAGGCCGATCTGCTCGTCGAGCGGGTCGATCCCCTTCTCCCGCACCGGGTCGAAGGTGGCGTTCACGAGGTACGAGACCACGGCGCCCTCGGTCAGCGCCACGAAGGCGTGCGCGACCCCCTCGGCGATGTAGACGGAGCGGCGGTCGACGTCGTCGAGCAGGATCGACTCCCAGCGCCCGAAGGTCGGCGACCCGACGCGCACGTCGATCACGTAGTCGAGGACCGCGCCGGAGAAGCACGAGACGTACTTGGCCTGCGACGGCGGGATCTGCGCGAAGTGGATGCCGCGGACGGTGCCGCGCCGTGAGACGGAGGTGTTGCCCTGCCGGAGCGAGAGCGGGTGCCCGACCTTCTCGGCCAGGCGGTCGAAGCGGTAGAACTCGTAGAAGACCCCGCGATCGTCGGGGAACTGGCGCGGAGTCACTTCGTAGACGTCGGGGATGTCGAGCTCTCGGATCTGCACGGTCGCCAGTGTAACGACGGCGTGTCACGGGCCCGCGACGCCTCTCTGCGCCACCCGGCGGCGTACCGGAGCGCCGACCGTCGGCCGACGGACCGCTCGGGCATGATGAGGAGGTGACCTTCCTCCTCACGGGCGCCTCCGGCATGCTCGGCACCGACCTGCGCGCGGCCCTCGGCTCCCGCCCCAGCACCGCCCTCGGCCGCTCCGACCTCGACGTGACCGACCTCGACGCCGTGCGCGCCGCCGTCGCGGGACACGACGCCGTGGTGAACTGCGCCGCGTACACCCGCGTCGACGACGCCGAGACCGACGAGGAGGAGGCGTCCCGCGTCAACGCCGTCGGAGCGCGCAACCTCGCCCTCGCCACCGCAGAGACGGGAGCCGCACTCGTGCAGGTCTCCACCGACTACGTCTTCGACGGCTCCGCGACGACCCCGTACTCGGAGGACCACCCCCGGAATCCGATCTCGGCCTACGGCCGCACGAAGGCCGAGGGCGAGCGCCTGGTGCTCGAGGCCAACCCGGAGCGCGGGTACGTCGTCCGCACGGCCTGGCTCTACGGCGAGCACGGCGGCAACTTCGCTAAGACGATGGTGCGACTGGCGGGCGCGCACGAGACGCTGACCGTGGTCGACGACCAGCACGGCCAGCCCACCTGGACCGCCGACCTCGCCGCGCGCCTGATCGAGCTGGTCGACGCGGAGGCCCCGGCCGGCGTCTACCACGGCACCAGCTCCGGCGAGACGACCTGGCTCGGCTTCGCCCGTGCCGTCTTCGCCAAGGCGGGCCTGGATCCCGAGCGCCTGCGCCCGACCGACAGCGGCTCGTTCGTCCGCCCCGCTCCGCGTCCGGCCTACTCGGTCCTCGGACACGACGGCTGGAGCCGGGCGGGCCTGCCGCCGCTGCGCTCCTGGCAGGACGCGCTCGCCGCCGCACCCCTCGAGGCGGTGACCCCGTGACCACCACTCTCCGCGTCGTCGTCGACCAGATGCTCGCCCGCGTGCCCGGCGGCATCGGCCGCTACACCGAGGAGCTCACCCGCGAGCTGATCGCGACGGCTCCCCGCGACTGCGAGGTGGAGGCCGTCGTCTCCGCCCACCCGCCCGAGAAGGAGGAGGAGCTGCGCCTGCGCCTGCCCGGCCTCGCGCGCATCCACCGGCTGCCGCTCGGGCGCCGCGAGCTCTCGCGCGCCTGGCAGTACGGGATCGCCATCCCGGCCGGCGGCGGCATGATCCACGCCCCGAGCCTCTTCGCCCCGCTGCGCAGCCACGACGGGAGCGAGGGCGAGCAGATCGCCGTCACGATCCACGACACGGTGCCGTGGACGCATCCCGAGACCCTCACCCCGCACGGCGCGAAGTGGCACCGGGCGATGGCGAAGCGCGCCCGCAAGCACGCGGACGCCGTCGTCGTCCCCACCCACGCCGTCGCCCACCAGCTCTCCCAGCTGATGGACTTCGGCGATCGACTGCGCGTGATCGGCGGAGCCGTCGGCTCCGGCCTGGTCGTCCCGGAGGACGCCGACGAGCGCGCCACGGCGCTGGGCCTCCCCCCGGAGTACGTGCTGAGCGTCGGCACGCTGGAGCCGCGCAAGGGCCTGGTCTCGCTGATCGCGGCCTTCGGAGGAGCGTCCGCGCCGGCGATCCCGCTGCTCCTGGTCGGCCCGACCGGCTGGGGCGACCTGGACGTGGCCTCCGTCGCCGACGAGCAGGGCCTCGACGAGACGCGCGTGCGCGCCCTGGGAGTCCTCAGCGACGCCGACCTCGCCGTCGTCCTCTCCCGGGCCACCCTCTTCGTCTACCCGAGCATCGCCGAGGGCTTCGGCCTGCCCGTGCTCGAGGCGATGCACTTCGGAGTGCCGGTGGTGCACTCCGACGACCCCGCGCTGATGGAGGTCGCCGCGGACGCCGGCGTCGCCGTCGAGCGCGTCGACGCGAAGGACTACCCGGACCGCCTCGCCCTCGCCATGAGCAGCGTGCTCGCCGACACCGGTCTGCGCGAGCGGATGTCGGTGGCCGGCCGCGACCGCTCCCGCGCCTTCAGCTGGCGCGACTCCGCGGAGCGCGTCTGGGCGCTGCACTCCGACCTCTGAGGCGTGCGGCACCCGGCCGTCTACGGCGCGGAGTCGCCCGACAGTCCGGCACTCACCAGCGAGTGCACGACGTCGTAGTCCGGGTCCTCCGGGTCGACGGCCGGCGGGACCAGCTCGATCGGATCCACTGGCTGCGACTTCGTCTTGAGCCCCAGCTGCACGAAGTAGCCGAGCATCCCCTGCGGGACGTCCGTCTTGATGACCTGGGACCCGGCGGACGCGACGTCCTGGAACTTGGCGAGGATGTTGCCCGGCTCGAACTGGGCGAGCAGCGCCTCCTGCACCTGCCGCTGGCGCGCCATCCGGTCGTAGTCGCTCGTGGTGTAGCGCGAGCGGGCGTAGGCGAGCGCCTGCTCGCCGTTGAAGTGCCAGTGCCCGGGATCGATCCACTGGTTCACGCCCTGCATCACGCCGTCGGAGTCGGGCAGCCCGCCCAGGGGCAGCGGCTCGTCGGCCACGTAGTCGATGTCGATGCCGCCGAGCGCGTCGATCAGCTGGGCGAAGCCCTCCATGTCGATCAGCGCGTAGTACTGGATCCTCAGGTCGAGGATGCCCTCGACCGCGTCGCGCATCGCCTCGATGCCGGGCTCGCTGCCGTGGTCGACGGCGTCGGGGTAGAGCTCCGGGTGCTTCAGCTCGACCTCGGTGTAGACCGAGTTGAGCTTGCAGACGTCGACGGCGCAGTTGTCGGTGTCGTAGCCGTCGGGGTAGAGCTCGTGCATCGGGCTGGTCTCGGGGAACGGGAAGTCGACGAACTCGCGCGAGACGCCGATGATCGAGGCCTTGCCGCTCGACGCGTCGATGCTGACCACCGAGATGCTGTCGGGGCGCAGACCGTCGCGGTCCTCCCCCGCGTCGCCGCCGAGGAGCATCACGTTGTAGCGGCCGTCGATCGGCTGCTCGATCGCTCCGCCGCCGAAGATCGACGACAGCGTCCCCCGGGTCACGCCGAGCAGGTAGGTGCCGTAGGCGGTGGTGCCGACCGAGACCGCCATCAGCGCGATCGTCGCGAAAGCGAGCACGCCGCGCATCCGCGGGCGCACCCGGACGACGCGGATCAGGCGGAGGGTGTCGAGCGTCAGCACGGCCCAGACCACCCCGTAGACGACGAGCGCGGCCTGGAGCGCGAGCATCGAGAGGTCGAAGGTCGCGAGCGTGTAGAGGCCGGTCGGGAAGACGAAGTAGAGGAGCACCGCGACCAGGAGGGCGACCCAGAGCCCGAGGGTGAAGCCGAGCCCCAGGCGCCCGAGCCGGCGGTTGCCCGCCAGGACCTGAGCGGACCCGGGCACCAGGAGGTTGACGATCAGCAGCCACCACGCCCGCCGCGTCATGAAGGCGCGGGAGGCGACGTCCGGGTGCCGCAGCGGCAGGGCGACGGCCGTCACAGACCCGCCACCAGGGCGTCGTTCTTCGCGGCGACCTGCACCTCGAGGTCGGCGGCGAAGGCGTCGAGCGCTGCGGAGAGGGCGTCGTCCGCGGTCGCGAGGATCTTCACCGCGAGCAGTCCGGCGTTCCGCGCTCCGCCGATGGAGACGGTGGCGACGGGGACGCCCGCGGGCATCTGCACGATCGAGAGGAGGGAGTCGAGCCCGTCGAGTCGGGCGAGCGGGACCGGCACTCCGACGACGGGGAGCGAGGTCACGGCGGCGAGCATGCCGGGGAGGTGGGCGGCTCCGCCCGCCCCGGCGATGACGACCTTCAGGCCGCGGCCGCGGGCCTCGCGGCCGTACGCGATCATCGCCTCCGGGGTGCGGTGCGCGGAGACGACCCGGACCTCGTGCGCCACGCCGAACTCGGCGAGGACGGTGGACGCCGCCTGCATGACGGACCAGTCCGAGTCCGACCCCATCACGACGCCGACGAGCGGCGCGGGCCCGTTCACGAGCGCGTCCGCGCTCACGAGAGGGCTCCGGCAGGGGTCGGGGAGGTCGGCAGGCTCGTCACGGCGACCATCGTACGGGTCAGTCCGTGAGAACGGCCGCCGCCGCGCGAGCCTCGTAGACCACGAGGTCGAGGTCGTCGCCGGTGGCGTTCACGTGCCCGACCTTGCGGCCCGGTCGCGGCTCCTTGCCGTAGTTGTGCACCTTCACACCCGGGTGATCGGCGAGCACCCGCGGATAGCGGTCGGTCAGCGACTCCCCCACCGGGCCGCCGAGCACGTTGACCATCACGGTCCACGGATCGCGGCAGCCCGTCGCGCCGAGCGGCAGGTCGAGGACCGCGCGCAGGTGCTGCTCGAACTGCGACGTGGTCGATCCGTCCATCGTCCAGTGGCCGCTGTTGTGCGGGCGCATGGCCAGCTCGTTGACCAGGATCCGGTCGTCCGTCGTCTCGAACAGCTCGACGGCCAGGACGCCGGTGACCCCGAGGCTGTCGGCGATCGTCTGCGCGATCTCGGCCGCGGCTGATGCGAGCCGGCCGGCGGACGCGGGGGCCGGAGCGATCACCTCGGCGCAGACGCCGTCGCGCTGCACCGACTCCACCACCGGCCAGAGGATGCTCTCGCCGGAGG
Organism: Rathayibacter sp. AY1C2; assembly: GCF_002931195.1. Lineage (NCBI taxonomy): Bacteria > Bacillati > Actinomycetota > Actinomycetes > Micrococcales > Microbacteriaceae > Rathayibacter > Rathayibacter sp. AY1C2. The sequence goes on from NZ_PSWG01000002.1 coordinate 255,735, forward strand.
GACGCCGGGCGACGAGCTGCGCGAGCTCGCGGCGGAAGCCCACCAGCTCCTCGACCAGGAGCGAGCCGCCCCGGCCGTCCTCGGCGAGGGCGGTGAACCAGTCGTCCGCCTCGTGGGCGCCGCGCACCACGCGAACGCCCTTGCCGTCGTAGCCGCCGCGCGCGGTCTTCACCACGGCGCTGCCGCCGTGCTCGGCCAGGAACGCCCCCAGCTCCTCGGCGGAGGAGACCTCGGCCCACTCGGGCACGGGCACGCCGAGCTCGGTCAGGCGGCGCCGCATCATCAGCTTGTCCTGGGCGAACAGCAGGGCGTCGGGGCCGGGGTGCACGGCGACGCCGCGGGCGACGAGCTCGCGGAGGATCGGCTGGGGAACGTGCTCGTGGTCGAACGTCACCACGTCCACGGTCTCGGCGAAGGCGAGCACGGTGGCCTCGTCGCGGTGGTCGCCGACCCGTGTCGCGGCGAGCCCCGCCGGGGCGCCCTCGCTCTCGGCGAGCACGGCGATCTCGATGCCGAGCTCCACCGCCGCGGGGATCATCATCCGAGCGAGCTGGCCGCCCCCGATCACGCCGACGCGCATGGCGCTCCTCCGTCTCCGCCCGCTGGCGCGGGGCGGCTCCATGCTACCGAGGCCCGGCGCGCTCACGCGGGCGGCGGCCACTCCTGCTCGAGAGCGGGAGCCGCGCCGATCGCCTCCCGCAGCAGGTCGGCCGTGAGCTCCGGATCCGGCAGGTCCCGCAGCACGAACACCTCGGCTCCCGCCTGCAGGATCCGGACGTCGCCGCACCGGGCGAGGCGCTGGCCGAGGGAGCGCTCGACCGCGACCTCCATCCTCCGATCGAAGACCACCTCGGCCCGCCGGATCGACGCCACGCCCCGGCGCGCGCTGAGGCCGGAGGCGGTGACGCGGTAACGCACGCTCGCCCAGCCCGCGATCCCGGGAGCGCAGAGGAGAAGCACCAGAAGTGCGGTGCCGAGCCCGATGATCCAGCGCTGCAGGGCGAGCTCGAACTGCGCGGCGAAGTAGAAGCCCGTCCAGGTGAGCAGGAGGAGGCCGACGACCGGTGCGACCGCCCGGCGGGCGCGCGGGGTCAGCCGCGCCAGCTCGCGGTCGGCGGGGTCGGTCCTGGCCATCAGGAGCGCAGGTGCGTGACGTCGCCGGCCGGGAACGAGCGCAGCGCACCGCCCTGCTCGAGCAGGAGCGAGCCGTCCGGGGCGAGTGCGGCGGCGGTCCCCTCCTCCTGCGTGCCGTCGGGCAGCTCGAGCCGGACGCGCGTTCCGAGGGTGCCGCAGGAGGCGCGGACGGCGGCGGCCGCTCCGGAGGCCTCGGGGTCGCCCTGGGCGAGCAGCGGAGCCAGCAGGCCCTGGAACCCGGTCAGGAACGCGGCGAGCACCTCGTCGGCGCTCGTCGTCCGCGCTCCGGCGAGGGCGAGCGAGGTGGCGGTCGGGACCGGCAGCTCCGCCTCCGTCAGCAGCAGGTTCACGCCGGTGCCGACGACGACCCGTCCGTCCGGCAGTCGCTCGGCGAGGATCCCCGCGACCTTCCGGCCGTCGATCAGGACGTCGTTGGGCCACTTGACGGCGACGTCCCCGTCGACGAGGGGTGCGAGGGCCCGGGCGAGAGCGGCGCCGGCCACGAGCGGCAGCCAGCCGGAGGCCTCGGCGCCGAGGGCGGAGGCGTCGACCAGAGTCGAGGCCGCGAGCGTGCGGCCCGCGGGCGCCTGCCAGACGCGCCCCAGCCGGCCGCGCCCGGCTCGCTGGTCGCCGGTGGCGACGACGGAGAGGTGCGGCCACGCGGCGGGGTCGGCGGCCGCCCGCTCGCGGAGCTCGTCGTTCGTCGACCCCGCCGACTCGAGCGCGAGGACGCGGGGGGAGACGGCGGAGGAGAGCGGGAGGAGCATGCCGCCACGGTAGCGGCGGCTCCCGCGAGGCCGCTCCGAGCGCCGCGCGCGACGGCCCGCCCTTGTCCGGATCCTCCCGTCGGGAGCGGCCCTCCCTGTGCGAGTGCGACAAGAGGAGGCGTCCGCCCCGCCGGTAGGGTGAGCGGGTGACCGCGAACACCGAACGTCCCGCGCCCGATCTGTACACGACCGCGGGGAAGATCGCGGACCTCAGGAACCGCTACCACGAGGCCGTCACGGCCAGTGGCGAGGCGGCGATCGAGAAGCAGCACGCCAAGGGCAAGATGACCGCACGGGAGCGGATCGACACCCTCCTCGACCCGGGCTCGTTCGTCGAGCTGGACGAGTTCGTGCGCCACCGCACCCACGCCTTCGGCATGGAGAAGAAGCGCCCCTACGGCGACGCCGTCGTCACCGGGACCGGCACCATCCACGGCCGCCAGGTCGCCGTGTACTCGCAGGACTTCACGATCTTCGGCGGCTCGCTCGGCGAGGTGGCCGGCGAGAAGATCATCAAGGTGATGGACCTCGCCCTGAAGACCGGCGTCCCGATCATCGGCATCCTCGACTCCGGCGGAGCACGGATCCAGGAGGGCGTGGTCGCCCTCGGCAAGTACGGCGAGATCTTCCGCCGCAACACCGCGGCGAGCGGCGTGATCCCCCAGATCTCGATCATCTGCGGCCCTGCCGCGGGAGGCGCGGTCTACTCCCCCGCCCTGACCGACTTCGTGATCATGGTCGACAAGACCAGCCAGATGTTCGTCACCGGGCCCGACGTGATCAAGACCGTCACCGGCGAGGACGTCGGCATGGAGGAGCTCGGCGGCGCGCTGACCCACAACAAGATCTCGGGCGTCTCGCACTACCTCGCGAGCGACGAGAACGACGCGCTCGACTACGCGCGGACGCTCCTCTCCTTCCTCCCGGACAACAACCTGTCGCCTGTCCCCGTCTTCGAGACCGAGGTCGACCTCGAGACGACCGACGCGGACCGCTTCCTCGACACGGTCATCCCGGACAGCCCGAACCAGCCGTACGACATGCGCGCCGTCATCGAGCACATCGTCGACGAGGGCGACTTCCTCGAGGTGCAGCCGCTGTTCGCGCCGAACATCGTGATCGGCTTCGGCCGCGTCGAGGGCCGCTCCGTCGGCATCATCGCGAACCAGCCGAGCGCCATGGCGGGCACGCTGAACATCGAGGCGGGCGAGAAGGCGTCCCGCTTCGTCCGCTTCTGCGACGCGTTCTCGCTGCCGATCCTGACCCTGGTCGACGTCCCGGGCTACCTGCCCGGCACCGACCAGGAGTGGACCGGCGTCATCCGCCGCGGCGCGAAGCTGCTCTACGCCTACGCCGAGGCGACCGTGCCGCTGGTCACGGTCATCCTGCGCAAGGCGTACGGCGGCGCGTACATCGTGATGGGGTCCAAGCAGCTGGGAGCCGACATCAACCTCGCGTGGCCGACCGCCGAGATCGCCGTCATGGGCGGCCAGGGCGCGGTGAACATCCTCTACCGCAACGAGATCCGCAAGGCGGAGGAGGCCGGCGAGGACGTCGCAGCTGTCCGGACGCGCCTGGCGAACGAGTACACCTACAACGTCGCGAGCCCGTTCCTCGCGGCCGAGCGCGGCGAGCTCGACGGCGTGATCGAGCCCTCGGCGACGCGTGTCTCCGTCATCAAGGCGCTGCGTGCGCTGCGCACCAAGCGCGCCAACCTGCCCGCGAAGAAGCACGGCAACATCCCGCTCTGACCCGGCTCGCTCGGACGCCGCGGCAGGAGACGGGAGACCGTCCGTGCCGCGGCGTTCCGCTGCGCCCACCTCCTCACGGGGCGGAGGGGCGGAACGATCAGTCGGAGGAGCCGGGGCCGGTCCGTCGGGCAGCGGACTCCGCGGGAGCATCGGGCCGCACGACGGGAGCGGCCGGCTCCGCGGCCGGAGCACCCGGCTCCCCTGTCGCGGAATCGGGCTCCGCTTCCCGGGCATCCGCCCTCGCAGCCGGAGCACCCGCCTTCACCGCAGGACCACCCGCCTTCACCCCAGGACCGTCCGGCTCGGCAGTCGGAGCACCCGCCTTCGCCGCAGGAGCGCCTGCCCTGGCGGCCGGAGCATCCGGCTTCGCCGCGGACGCCTCGGACGGCTTCTCCTCCGGCTTCGCCCCGACCACCCGCGCGAACGCCAGCGCCTGCGCGGCGGAGAGGTCGGGCAGATAGGCGCGACCCAGCGCGGCTCCGATCCGGGGCAGCTGCAGCGCGTCGGGGTAGGTCATCCAGAGGCCCGCGTAGCGCGGGTGGAACTTGGCCTTGAAGCGGAACAGCGACGTGAAGCCGTAGGCCGGCTCGAGCGTCCGCGAGAGGAACTCGAGCAGGCGCGAGAGGACCGTCGGCTCCGGAGGCTCCTCCCCCTCCTCGACCGGTGCGGTGGCGAGCGGTGCGCCCGAGAGCGAGAGGAACTCGGCGCCCTCCTCCTTGACGCGCAGCGCCGCGGAGGCGATGAGGAACTCCATGATGCCGGGCATCGAGTCGTCGGAGCGGCGCATGAAGTCGAGGGTCCAGCCGACCACGCGCCCCTCCCGGTGCACGGGCAGCCAGCTCGTCACCCCCTGCAGCACGCCGTCCGGTCCGACCGCGAGCAGGAGGGCGACGTCGGGATCGCGGACCTCGTCGATCCCACCGAGGGTGAAGCCCATCTCGGGCAGCGCCTTCTCGGCGACCCAGCGCTCCGACAGGTCGACGATCTGGTTGGCCATGCCGAGGGAGAGCTCGGGCCAGCTGGTCCACTGCGCCTCGATGCCCAGCTTGATGCCGCGCGTGAGCGGGTAGCGCACCTTCTGCCACCGCTTGCCGGTGAGCTCGAAGGAGGAGAGCTCGATGATCGTCTCCTCGCCGACCGAGAGGCGCGACCAGCCGAGCCGGTCGAAGACGGGGAGCAGCTCGTCGTGGATGCTGTAGAACACGGGCGTCCAGCTGCGCTCGTCGCAGAACCGCACGAACTCGGCCACGACATCCTTCCGCCGCTCGGGAGCGCAGGCGGGGTCGGAGAGAGTGATCGCCACGCCGCCGATCACCCGGTAGGCGACTCCGCCGGTCCCGTCGGCCGAGATCCAGTGCGCGTTGCCCTCCCAGGTCCCCTGGTGGCCGAGGCTGCCGGCGCCGTGCAGGGACAGGAGCACGCGGTACCGCGCCTCGTCGCCGCGGTTCCGCTGCACGTCGGTGGCCCGGAGCAGAGCGACCACCGCCACGACGACCACGAGCCAGAACACCGGGCCGACCCACTCGAAGACGATCCGCGCAACGGGCTCCCGCGGCACGGCGAGCAGTCCGGCGCCGCCGAGGAAGCTCACCGGGACGAAGCGCAGCAGCCCGTCCAGGAGGAGCCTCCCGAGGCCCAGGAGCGGCTCGAAGCTCGTGCGCACGCCGGCCGAGAGCGCCAGATAGCCGCCGAGGGACACGACGAAGGCGATGGCGACGACCCGCGTCCAGAGCCTCGCAGCGGCACGGGGCGCGCGGATGCGGAAGTGCCTCCTCCCGATCACGAGCATCGCCACGACGGCCAGCGGCACCAGCACCGTCGTCGCCACCCAGAGCAGGTACTCGGCGTAGTACAGGAACTCGGGGTGACGGGCGGCGCGCTGGAGGGAGAAGACCTCCAGGATCGCGATCGCGATGTTCACCCCGACCGCCAGCAGCAGGCCCAGGCGGCGCCCGGAGCGCAGGCCGTAGGCGGCGACGAGCAGGAGGAGGAGCGGGACGAACGTCAGCAGGATCGGCCCGGGGGCGACCAGGCTCAGCTTCACGTGGTGCGCGCAGTGCCGGAGGGCGCGGCTGCACGGGTCCTCGAGGTCCGTCGTCCCCGTGAAGGCGCTCTGCAGCAGTCGGCCGAGGAACGAGAACGGACCGTAACCCGAGTCCGAGAGGACGGCGACGAGCGGACCGATCGCGGTGACGACGACGACCGCCGCCAGCAGCCCCCGGGACTCGCGGTGCGAGCTCGGCGCCGGACGCTGCGGACGCAGCCCCGCCGCTCCCCGCGCGAGCACCGCGCCGAGCACGAGCCCCGCGCCGCCCGCGAGGAGCCGGTACGCGTCGGCGGAGTCGCCCGCGTAGAGAACGAACATCAGCACGACGGCGAAGACGGTCACCCGGAGCCGGCGACGCCACAGAGCGCCCATGAAGGCGGTCGAGGCGATGAGGGCGCCGACCGCGCCGATCAGCGGGTCGAAGGTGTGGTCGCTGACGGTGTCGCCCGCCCACCACTCCCCGACGAGAGCGCCGATCGACTGCACGGAGGACCCGACGACGATCCCGACGGCGCCGGTCACGAGGAAGGCGAGGAGGGTGCGGGCCGAGCCGAGGCGGCGCTCCGCGGCGAGGAGCATCGGGAGCACCAGCACGACGTCCAGGAGCAGCTGCAGCGGGTCCGCCGCGATCAGGAGGGCGGTCACCGCCGTCCACGGACGGCCGTCGAAGGTCGTCATCGGGCCCGCCGCCCACCAGGCCGTCGTCTCGGCTCCCGCGGGGGCGACGAGCGTCCCCGTGATCGCGCTCGCGGCCAGGAGGACCAGGACGACCGAGACGGCCGCAGGCGACCTCCGGACCAGCAGACGCAGGGGGCGCAGCGCCGCGGCACCGCTCCTCGGGAACCACGTCGGCATGCGGGGACGCTCCTGTTCGCAACGGACGGACGACGCTCCGGCGGCATCCGGCGTCAGCATAGCCATGCCCCGCCGACCGGCGCCGTGAACGGCATGCGATAGCGTCACGGGATGACCGCCTCCGACTCCGCACCCGCCGTCGTCATCTCCACCCCCGGCCTCGACGCCGCCGAGATCGCCGCCGTCACGGCCGTCGTCACCGCACTGACCTCTCGCACCGAGGCCGAGCCGGAGACCCCGCAGGAGCTCAGCGGGGGCTGGAACGACCGCGCCGCGGCGGTCCGCGGGCCGCTGCGGCCGGCACCGGGAGCGTGGCGCTCCTTCTCCGGCTGAGCGGACTCGCAGACGCAGCCCGTCGGGGAACGAGCGATCCGCGACGCGGAACGTGAAATTTGTCCCCCGATTAGTCCCCTAAAGTGCTGACTATGCGCCTCCTGGCGGAGCGAGCACACTAGTGGACGTACGGTGCTCCTCCTTCGGAAGGGGCACCGCCAATCACTCGCCGACCAGGGTAAGCAGGCGGGTGTGTTGGGGGCGAGTGAGGGTAATATTCGGGTTGTTACCCTCACTCGGGGTTTAACGGCGGGCCGGGCCCCCTCTTCGGAGGAGTGGACGGCCCGCCGCACTCCGTTAACGGGCTCTTCTCATCCCGTGCCGTGCGCTCGACGGGCACTGCTCACGACGGCTCTGCTCACGCTCGTGCCGCGCCGACGATCGGTCCGCTCCGAGAGTTCGGGCGCGCCGAGACCTGAGCCGTGCTGAGAGCCGGAGCGTCCCGCCCGCGGCACCGATCCGACATCCGCACGCCCTCCGGGCCGGGTCGCCACCGGTCACTGCGCATGGGGACGGCCGCGCCGTCCCGAGCGCGCTCCGCCGCTCAGACGTCCCGTCCGCCGACGCCGTCGCGCCGGATCTCGACCCAGGCGTCGACCTCGTCCCCCGCGTCGTCGGAGCCGAGGGCGCCCGCGCTGCCGTCGCCGGCCGTCCGCAGGCCCACGACCGTGACGGCTGACGCCGAGTCGGCCGACGCGGTGCGCACCACCACGCGGTCGACCTCCTCGCGGATCCCGCTCAGAGCCTGGGCGAGCTCCCCCAGCACCCGTCGGCTCTCGCCCTCGGAGGTGCGGTCGAGGCCGCCGTCGTCGAGCACCGAGACGGTCACCCCCCGCTGCCGCGCGTCGAGCACGAGACGCCGCACCTCGTCGTCCAGCAGCCGCCGGCCGCGGATCTCGTCGCGCACGGCCGCCTCGAGCAGCCGGCACTCGCGCCGCTCCTCGTCGGTGAGGCCCGGTCCCGGCTCGGCGATGCGCAGCAGCATGTCGGCGGCGAGGGCGCGGGTCTGCTCCAGCCGGACCTCGCGCTCCGTGAGGTGCGCCTCCTCCGCGGCCCGCCACGACGCGGCCGCGCGCTCGGCCGCCTCGAGCACGCGCGCCTCGGAGCCCGCGCGCCCGAGCTCGACGATGAGCAGCTGCGCGATCGCGACCCAGGCGATCCCCCCGACGACGCCGAGAGTGGCCAGCGCGGCCGGGCCGGCCCAGAACACGGTGTGCACGATCAGGAAGCCGACGCCGACCCAGGCGCAGGCCGCGCGCCGGCGGGCGCACACGATCGTCATGAGGGTGCCGACCGCGGCGATGTACCAGGTGGAGTAGCCGTTGGAGGCACCCGGATCGAGCGAGGGCGCGACCAGCAGCGGCAGAGCGACGGCGACCGCGGTCATCCCGACCGCGACGGGCAGGGCGAGCCGGGTCGTCGCTCCCGGCCAGAGGGCGACGACGGTCGCCGCGACGTACAGCGCGACCGCGACGAGGTCGGCCGGCGTGGCCGGGGAGATGCGGAAGGAGAAGAAGGCGAGCACCACGTGGTACAGCGAGAAGCCGGCGCCGAGCGCCTGGAGCAGGGGGCGCGGGTAGGCGATCACGGCCCTCCTCCCGCGTCCGCCCGCCAGGAGAGGACGACACGGGTGCCCTCGCCCGGAGTCGAGTCGACCCGCGCCGATCCCCGCGCGTTGTGCACCCGCTCGAGGATGGAGAGCCGGATGCCCAGCCGCTCGCGCGGGACGTCGGCGAGCCGGAAGCCGCGGCCGTCGTCCTCCACCACGACCTCCACCGCGCCGTCGCCCAGCAGCCCGTGCACGGCGCGGTGGACGCTGCCGCTCGGACCCGCGTGCTGAACGCTGTTGGCGAGCGCCTGCCAGACCGCGCCGAGCAGCGCCTCGGCCACCGGGCGCGGCAGCGTCGTCGCGCGCGGATCCACTCCGTCGGCCGTCGCGACTGCGATCTCGGTCCCGAAGGTGGACGCCGCGTGGGCGAGCTGGCGTTGCAGGAGCTCGAGCGGGACCAGCCCCTCGGGCGGCTCCGGCTCGTGGTCGGGCAGCAGCACGGCGAGGGTGCGCTGCGCCATCGAGGAGACCAGCGCACGCTCGGCCGGCGACTCGGCGGAGGCGGCGGAGAGCAGCGTCGCGAGCACGTTGTCGTGCACCAGGGCGTCGACCTCGACCCGCTCCACCTCGCCGGCGTGCTGGCGCATCGCCGCCTCGTACTGCTCCATGGCCGTCGTCTGCGCGCGATCGATCTGGTCGGCCGACTGCCGGAGCACGGTGATCAGCACCAGCATCACGAAGCCGACGATGCCCACGTAGGCGGCGTCGAGGATCGCGCGGGTCGGCTCCGCCCCGCCGCCGGAGGGGAGGACGCGCAGCAGCCCGAACAGCACGGTCGTCACCGACACGTACGCGATCGCGATCCGGAGGGGAGCCGCGATCGTGCAGAAGGCGGTGCCGATGGTCAGCAGATACCAGATCCACGGGGTCTCGCGGTCCGCGCCCCCGGTGGCGACGGCGGCCGGCCAGGTCAGGAGGGCGACGAGGACGCCGACCGCGACCAGGAAGGCCGTGATCCGCGTGCCCCGCCGCAGCACGGCGGTGACCACGGCGGCGGTGAGCGATCCGAAGACCAGCACCAGCACCGGCCAGGCCACCTCGGGGCGCAGCAGGGGCAGCTGGGCGAGGATCGGCGGGACGGTCTGCACACCGAAGCCGAAGCCGAAGAACGACACGACCGTGCTGATGATCCGGTCGATCCGCTCGCGCCCGGCGTTGCGGCGGGCGATCGGCGCCTCAGCGCCCGCCATCGCCGTCGTCCGGGTCGATGCCCGGCAGGATGCCGTCCTCCACCGCGCGCCTCAGCAGATCGACCTTCGTCGGGGCGGGACGGCCGATCTCGACGTACTTGTCGCGGATCCGGTCGAGGTACTCCTTCGCCGTCGACACCGAGATCTGCAGCCGATCGGCCACCAGCTTCAGCGGCAGCCCCGAGGCGTAGAGGTGCAGGACGTCGCGCTCGCGACGGCCGAGCACGGCCCGCGCGAAGTCGTCGTCGGCGTCGATGGCCGAGGCCCACTCCAGATTGTTGAGCACCTCGCCGCGGGCGACCGTGCGGATGGCGGCGACGACCGTCGACATGGGCGAGGACTTCGGGATGACGCCGGCCGCTCCCGCGGCGAGCGCCTCCCGCACGGCCACGACGCGGTCCGCGATGCTGTGGACGAGGACGGCGGAGCCGCGCACCTGCCCCCACTTGACGTTGCTGGTGATGCTCGAGCCGTCGTTCAGGGACAGGTCGAGGACGAGCACCTCGATCTCGGCGCCGCCGATCGTGCTCTCGAGGGCCTGGACGGTCTCGGCGGCGGCGACCACCTGCATTCCCGCGCTCTCGACGGCGGCGGCCACGCCCAGGCGCACCGACTCGTGGTCGTCCACGATCGCCACGCGCACGCGCGGGGCCTCGGCTGCGTCGACGTGGGGCTTCATCCCGCCCATGGTACGCAGACGCGGGCCCGCGGTCAGTCCTCTCGGCGGACCAGTCGCGCAACGGCCTCCACGTGGGAGGTGTGCGGGAAGAGGTCGAAGCCCTCGAGGCGCTCCAGCTCGTAGCCCGCCCCGGTCAGGGCGCCCACGTCGCGGGCGAGCGCGACCGGGTCGCAGGCGACGTAGACGAGCTGCGCCGGCCGCAGCTCCGCCAGAGCGTCGGTGACCGCTCGGCCGGCGCCCGAGCGCGGCGGGTCGAGGACCACGGTCGCCGCGCGCCACCGCGCCCGCTCGCGCGCATCGGCCTGGGCGACGACGTCGCGGAGGTAGCGGTCGACGCGGGCGGTCACCGCGCGGGCGCCGACCTGGTCGGCCAGGTTCTCGAGCGCGTGCTCGGTGGCGCGGGAGTCGCTCTCGACGCTTGTCACGCGCACTCCGGCGCCGAGGCGGTCGGCCAGCGCCGCGGCGAGCAGGCCCACCCCGCCGTAGAGGTCGTGGTTGGCGGCCGACGGGTCCGCCGCATCCGCGTCGACGGCGGCCTGCACGGCCTCGAAGAGCGCGGCGGCGGCTCCGCGGTGCACCTGCCAGAAGCCGGTGCGGTCGACCCGGAAGGTGCGGTCGGCGACGAACTCGCTCACCACCGTGCGGTCGCGGCGGGCGCGCTTGTCGGAGGGGTCGTGCACGAGCACCGCGGCCCCCTCGGACCCGGCCGCGTCGACGAGGTCGACCACCGAGCCGGGAGCGAGGCGCTCGCCGAGCGGTGCGGCCAGGGAGGAGTCGGCGGTCGCGAGGGGCAGCGACTCCACGGTGACGACGTGGTGGCTGCGTGCCGCGTAGGGGCCGACCCGTCCGTCGTCGTCGACGTGGAGGCGGTTCCGCGTGCGCCAGCCGAGGCCGCCGGACGCGTCGTCCCCGCCGATCGGCGAGACCTCCACCTCGACCTCGCGACGGGCGAAGCGGGAGAAGGAGTCGACGAGCACGAGGCGCTTCAGCTCGCGCTGGTAGGCCAGGTCGGCGTGGCCGAGCTCGGCGCCGCCGACGCGCTCCCCCGGGCGGCGGTCGAGGGCGGCCTCGGGCCAGACGTGCTCCACCCGGTGCTCGGACGCCTCGAGCACCTCGAGCGCCTCGGCACGCCAGAAGCTGTCGTGCCGGACCTCGCTGATCCGCGCCCGCACGCGCTCGCCGGGGAGGACGTCCGGGACGAAGACGACGCGGCCCTCGTGCCGGGCGACGAACACGCCGCCGTGGGCGACGTTGCTAATGTCGAGCTCGATCTCGGTCCCGAGTGCGTCGTCGGCCCCGTCGGGGCGGGCGGATGCTCGGGACGGGGTCTGTGCCATCCGTCGAGCATCCCACAGCGTGGGCCCGGCCGCAGGGAGCCCTCGTGCGCCTCTACCTCGCCTCCACCTCCCCCGCGCGCCTCGCGCTGCTGCGGGCCTCCGGGATCGAGCCCGTCGTCGTCCCCTCCGAGGTGGACGAGCCCGCGGCCGTCGCCCGGGCCGAGCAGGAGCGGGGCGCGGCGCTGGACGCGGACGCCACCGTCTCGCTGCTCGCCCGCGCCAAGGCGCACGCCGTCCTGCGCCCGGACATCGACGGTCTGGTGCTCGGCGGCGACTCCGCGTTCGTCCTCGACGGGGTCGTCCACGGCAAGCCGCACGAGCCGGAGCGGGCCCGGGAGCGCTGGCGCGCCCAGCGCGGTCGCACCGGCCGCCTCCACTCCGGCCACTGGCTCGTCGACCACCGCGGCGGGAGGATCGTCGCCGAGGCCGGAGCGGTCACCTCCGCCGCCGTCACGTTCGCCGACGACATCGACGACGCCGAGATCGACGCCTACGTCGCCACCGGCGAGCCCCTCGAGGTGGCCGGCGCCTTCACCATCGACGGCCGCGGCGCCGGCTTCATCACCGCGATCGAGGGCGACCCCTCGACGGTGATCGGGATGTCGGTGCCGACCCTCCGCACTCTGGTGCGGAGCCTCGGCGTCGACTGGACCGCGCTCTGGAACCGCTGAGGCCCGTCCCGCCCTTGTGAGGAACCGACGAAGGCCCTCCGCTTCTTTGTGGTGAGCCGCGCCGGGCCGGGCGGAGCCGCCCCCTAGGGTTGGGGACCATGCCGAAGATTACGAAGGTGCTCGTCGCCAACCGGGGCGAGATCGCCGTCCGAGTCATCCGCGCCGCCCGCGACAGCGGGATCGCCTCCGTGGCCGTCTACGCCGACCAGGACCGCGACGCCGTGCACAGCCGCCTCGCCGACGAGGCCTACGCCCTCGGCGGGACGACCAGCGCCGAGACCTACCTCGTCATCGACAAGCTGCTCTCGGTGGCGCGCCGCTCCGGTGCCGACGCCGTGCACCCCGGCTACGGCTTCCTCGCCGAGAACGCCGACTTCGCCCGCGCCGTCATCGACGCCGGCCTGATCTGGATCGGCCCCGGCCCCGAGGCCATCGAGCGCCTCGGCGACAAGGTCTCGGCCCGCCACGTCGCCGAGAAGGTCGGCGCGCCGCTCGCCCCGGGAACCCTCAACCCCGTCTCCGGCGCCGCCGAGGTGCTCGAGTTCGTGGACCAGTACGGCCTCCCCGTCGCGATCAAGGCGGCCTTCGGCGGCGGCGGTCGCGGCCTCAAGGTCGCCCGCGAGCGCGACGAGGTCGAGGAGCTGTTCGCCTCGGCCACGCGCGAGGCCGTCGCCGCCTTCGGCCGCGGCGAGTGCTTCGTCGAGAAGTACCTCGACCAGCCGCGCCACGTCGAGACCCAGTGCCTGGCCGACGCGCACGGCAACGTCGTCGTGGTCTCCACCCGCGACTGCTCCCTCCAGCGCCGCCACCAGAAGCTCGTCGAGGAGGCGCCCGCGCCGTTCCTGACGGATGCGCAGAACACCGAGCTCTACCGCGCCTCGAAGGCGATCCTGCAGGAGGTCGGCTACCTCGGCGCCGGGACCTGCGAGTTCCTGATCGGCAAGGACGGCACGGTGTCCTTCCTCGAGGTGAACACCCGCCTCCAGGTCGAGCACCCCGTGTCGGAGGAGATCACCGGCATCGACCTCGTGCGCGAGCAGTTCCGCCTCGCCGAGGGCGGCGTGCTCGACTACGACGACCCGGCGCCCCGCGGCCACTCCTTCGAGTTCCGCATCAACGGCGAGGACGCGGGCCGCGGCTTCCTCCCCGCTCCGGGCCCGGTGCACGTCTTCAAGGCCCCCGGCGGACCCGGCGTCCGCGTCGACTCCGGCGTCGTCGCCGGCGACGTGATCTCCGGCTCCTTCGACTCGCTCCTCGCGAAGCTGATCGTCACCGGCGACAGCCGCGAGCAGGCGCTGGAGCGCTCGCGCCGCGCCCTCGCCGAGTTCGAGGTCACCGGACTGCCGACCGTCCTCCCCTTCCACCGCGCGATCGTCGAGGACCCGGCCTTCGCCCCCGAGGGCGGCGCGCCCTTCACGATCTACACCCGCTGGATCGAGACCGAGTTCGAGAACACGATCCCGGCCTGGAGCGGCGAGCCCGGAGCGACCGACGAGCCGGCGGCCCGCCGGAACGTGGTCGTCGAGGTCGACGGGCGCCGCGTCGAGGTCACTCTCCCCGGCGACCTGGTCGGCTCGGGACCCGCCCGCGGGGCCGCTGCCGCCTCCCCGAAGCGCCGCGGCTCCTCCTCCGTCAGCACCGTCACGGGCGACTCCGTCGCCTCGCCCATGCAGGCCACCATCGTCAAGGTCGCCGTCGCCGAGGGCGACACGGTCGTCACCGGCGACCTGGTCGTCGTCCTCGAGGCGATGAAGATGGAGCAGCCGCTCACCGCCCACAAGGACGGCGTCGTGAAGGGCCTCGACGCGACGGCCGGAGCGACCGTCCCCGCGGGACACGTGCTCCTCCAGATCGTCTGAGCCCGTTCCGGGCCGCTCCCCGCGCGGCCCGGCGCGGTCGGCTCCTCGACGTGAGGGGTACCGCCGAGCGGGTCGTGTCGCGCTGCCGTCAATCGCTTCGCACGCGATTCCCGGTCGTGCGCTCTGCCGATGAAGGGCCGCACCCCGCGCGGCCCGGCGGAGTGGCGCGTCAGGTGACGATGTGCATGGCGCGCGCGGCGTCCGAGATCGAGCCGGTGAGGCTCGGGTAGACGGTGAAGGCCCGCGCGACCTGGTCGACGGTCAGGCGGTGCTCCACGGCGAGGGCGAGCGGGAAGATCAGCTCGCTCGCCTTCGGAGCGACGATGACGCCTCCGATGACGGTGCCGGAGCCGGTGCGCGCGAACAGCTTGACGAAGCCGTCGCGGATGCCCATCATCTTCGCCCGCGGGTTCGCGGCGAGCGGGAGCTTGTAGATCTCGCCCTGCGCGATGCCCTCCTCGATCTCGCGCTGGCTCCACCCGACGGTCGCGATCTCGGGCTGCGTGAAGATGTTCGCCGCGACGTTGCGCACCTCGGTCGGGTTCACGGCGTCGCCCATGGCGTGGAACACGCCGGTGCGGCCCTGCATGGCGGCGACGGAGGCGAGCGGGAGGAACGTGGTGCAGTCCCCGGCCGCGTAGATCGAGGGGACGCTGGTGCGGGCGACGCGGTTGACGCGGATGTGCCCCGACTCCGTCAGCTGCACCCCCGCGTCCTCGAGGCCGATGCCCGCCGTGTTCGGCACGGAGCCGACGGCCATCAGGCAGTGCGAGCCCTCGACGACACGTCCGTCCGAGAGCACGGCCTGCACGCCCTTCTCGGTCCGCTCGACGCGGTCGGCGCGCGACTTCGAGAGCACGACCATGCCGTTGCGCTTGAAGACGTTCTCGATCACGGCGGCCGCGTCGGCGTCCTCGCCGGGCAGCACCTGGTCGCGGGAGGAGATGAGGGTCACGCGGGCGCCGAGCGCACGGTAGGCGGAGGCGAACTCCGCGCCGGTCACGCCGGAGCCCACCACGATCAGGTGCTCGGGGACGGACTTGAGGTTGTAGAGCTGGGTCCAGCTGAGGATGCGCTCGCCGTCGGGAGCCGCGGTCGGGAGCACGCGCGGGCTGGCGCCCACCGAGACCACGATCGTGTCCGCCTCGATGCGGTCGAAGTCCATGCCCTCGCCGCCGGCCGCCGTGGCGACGATCAAGGCGTTCGAGCCGTCCAGGCGCCCGTCCCCCTGGACGATGCGCACGCCGTGGTGCACCAGGTTCGCGCGCATGTCCTCGGACTGCTGGCGCGCGAGCCCGAGCAGGCGCTTGTTCACCGTCGCCAGGTTGACCGCCACGTCCGGGCGCACCGGCTTGTTCTGCTCCGAGCGGGTGAAGAACTGCACGCCCAGGTCGGCGGCCTCGCCGATGGCGTTGGTGGCCTCCGCCGTCGCGATGAGCGACTTCGACGGGACGACGTCGGTGATGACGGCCGAGCCGCCCACTCCGACCCGCTCGACCAGGGTGACCTCAGCGCCGAGCTGCGCTCCCGCGATGGCGGCTTCGTAGCCGCCCGGCCCCCCTCCGAGTACAGCGATCCTCTGCGCGCGCTCGAACTCGTAAGCCATGCTTCCCATTGTCCTCTCTCACTGAGTGTTCGCCCAATCGCGGGGTGTCGGATCAGCCGCGGGAGTCGCCCTCCGCCGCCGCGCAGCCCGTCGGTAGGGTGGGAGGATGTCCGACCAGACCCTGCACCCGCTCGACGCCCCCGACGCCGATCCCTTCGAGATCGCGGCCCGCGCGGCCGCTCAGATCGCCGAGGCGACAGGGGTCGAGAAGCACGACATCGCCCTCACCCTCGGCAGCGGCTGGGGCAAGGCCGCCGACGCGATCGGCGAGACGACCGCGACGGTGGAGGCCACCGAGATCCTCGGCTTCTCCAAGCCGGCCGTGCACGGGCACGGCGGCACCCTGCGCTCCGTCCTGCTCCCCACCGGCAGGCGCGCGCTGATCATCGGCGCCCGCACCCACTACTACGAGGGCTACGGCGTGCGCCGAGTCGCGCACAGCGTCCGCACCGCCGCCGCGACGGGCGCGACGGTGATGATCCTCACCAACGGCGCGGGCGGCATCAAGGAGCACTGGACGCCCGGGACCCCCGTGCTGATCAGCGACCACATCAACCTCACCGCCGACTCGCCGCTCGAGGGCGCGACCTTCGTCGACCTCACCGACCTCTACTCCTCGCGCCTGCGCGACCTCGCCCGGGGGACGCGTCCTGAGCTGGACGAGGGCGTGTACGTGCAGTTCCGCGGGCCGCACTACGAGAGCCCGGCCGAGGTGCAGATGGCGAGGATCATCGGCGGCCACATCGTCGGCATGTCGACCGCCCTCGAGGCCATCGCCGCGCGCGAGGCGGGCATGGAGGTGCTGGGCATGTCGCTCATCACGAACCTCGCCGCCGGCATCCAGAAGACCCCCCTCAGCCACGAGGAGGTGCTCGAGGCCGGCCGCGACGCCGAGGACGACCTCGCCCGCCTGCTCGCCGGGATCACGGGCGCCCTGTGAGCGCCGACGTCCGGGAGCTCGCCGAGGCCTGGCTCGCCCAGGACCCCGACCCGGAGACGCGGGAGGAGCTGGTCGGCCTGCTGACCGCCTCCGACTCGGGCGACGCCTCCGCCCGCGCCGAGCTCGAGGACCGCTTCGGCGCCCGCCTGGCGTTCGGCACCGCGGGCCTGCGCGGCGCCATCGCGGCGGGATCCAACCGGATGAACCGCGTGCTGGTCTCGCAGGCCGCCGTCGGCCTCGCCGACTTCCTGCTGGCGCAGGGCGTCCAGCGGCCCGTGGTCGTGATCGGCTACGACGGCCGGAAGAACTCGCGCGTCTTCGCCGAGGACTCCGCCGCGCTGATGGCGGGCGCCGGCGTGGACGCGGTGCTGCTCCCCCGGCTCCTGCCCACCCCCGTACTGGCCTTCGCCGTGCGCCACCTCGGCGCCGACGCCGGAGTGATGGTCACGGCGAGCCACAACCCGCCGCAGGACAACGGCTACAAGGTGTACCTCGGCGGCGCCGACGAGGGCTCGCAGATCGTGCCGCCGGTCGACTCCGACATCGCCGAGCGGATCCTCGCGGTCGCGCGGGACCGGCGCGTTCCGGAGCTGCCGCGCGGCGAGTACCGGCTCGCGGACGAGTCCGTGGTCGCCGCCTACATCGAGGCGACGGCCGCCGTCGGCCGCCAGTCCGCTCCGCTGCGCATCGTCTACACGGCGATGCACGGGGTCGGCTGGGAGACGGCGCACCGGGTGCTCTCCGCGGCGGGATTCGACGAGCCGGCCGTCGTGGTCGAGCAGATCGAGCCCGACGCGGCGTTCCCCACGGTCGCGTTCCCCAACCCGGAGGAGGCGGGCGCCCTCGACCTCGCTTTCTCGACCGCGCGCTCCGGTCGCGCGCAGCTGATCGTGGCCAACGACCCGGACGCCGACCGCTTCGCCGCCGCCGTGCCCGACGCCTCCGCCCCGGAGGGCTTCCGGCGCCTCACCGGCAACGAGGTCGGAGCGCTGCTCGGCTGGCGCGCCGCCGAGCAGGCCCGCCGCGAGGGCCGCACCGGAGGAGCGCTCGCCTGCTCGATCGTGTCCTCCCCCGCCCTCGGTGCCGTGGCGGCCGACTACGGCCTCGACTTCGCCGAGACGCTCACGGGCTTCAAGTGGATCTCGCGCGTCCCCGACCTCGTCTTCGGCTACGAGGAGGCGCTCGGCTACCTGGTGAACCCCGGGACGGTCCGTGACAAGGACGGCGTCTCGGCCGCGCTCGCCTTCCTCTCCCTCGCGAGCGCGCTCGCCGCCGAGGAGCGCACGATCGACGACGAGCTGGAGTCGTTCGCCGAGCGGTTCGGGCTCTTCGGATCGGAGCAGATCTCGCTCCGCGTCACCGACCTCTCCGAGATCGGCCGGATCATGGCCGGACTGCGCGCGACGCCTCCGACCGCGATCGGCGGGCTCGCCGTCGAGCGGAGCGAGGACCTGCTCGCCGAGGGCGGCGCGCTGCCCCCGACCGACGCGCTCCGCTTCTCCCTGGACGGTGCCCGTCTCATCGCGCGCCCGAGCGGCACGGAGCCGAAGGTCAAGCTCTACCTCGACGCCTGGTCGCACGACTCCGACGCCGACGCCCGCCGGTCGGCCGTCTCGTCCCGCCTCGCCGCCCTGCGCACCGGCGCCGCAGAGCTCCTCGCGTAGGTCCCCCTCCGGTCAGCGGGGCGCGCGGACACCGATCCGCTCGCCTCGCTTCCAGAGCCACTCCACCGGACCGAGCTCGAACCGGCGCAGCCACAGGTGCGCCGCGAGCACGACGACCGCCGCGATGAGCAGGAGCGCTCCGACAGTCACCGGGACGCGCCACTGCGCGGCGGTCACCGCCAGCCCGAGTCCCCAGCCGTAGAAGAGGGCGCCGCCGAGCAGGTTCTGCAGGAGGTAGGCGCTCAGGGCGACCCGGCCGACCTCCTGCGCCCGGCGTGCCGCCCAGCCCTCGGCGCCCCGACGGAGGCAGGCCTCGGCGAGGGCCGCGAGCAGGCCGAGCCCGACCAGGGGCGCGACGAGGTAGCGCTCGGCGAGCAGACCGGCGGCGCTCCCCCCGATGCCCAGCGCGAGGTCGACGGGGAGGGCGAGGGCGCCGAGGACCATCAGGCGACGGCGGAGTGACGCGCCCTCGGCGGCGAGGACCCCCGCCCGATGGAGGCGCGCGCCGAGGAGGAACATCGCGAGGCTGAGGAGCCCGATGAGCACCGGCTCCGCACGGAAGACGCCCGCGTTCTGCAGCCGGAAGAGGGCGAGGCCGAGGAACGACGCGTCCGCGTAGGGGCTCCGGCCGGTCGGCCCCTGTCCGGCACCGTCCGGGCTCGCCGCCACGAGCGCCACGAGCGCCGAGATCAGGACGACGTGCAGAGCGCCGCAGACGAGGATCACGCGGCGCTGCGTCGTCGGCCGGGTGAGCAGCAGCCAGGCGACGACCGCTCCGGTGACGGCGTATCCCATGAGGACGTCGAACTCCGCGATCAGCACGTAGTTGACCGCGCCGTCCAGGAGGAGGAGCGTCGCGCGCCAGGGGTAGCGGCCCGGCCAGCGCGTCCCGCGCCGGACCGCGGACGCGTGCTGGATCGCGAGGCCCACCCCGAAGGCGAGGGAGAGGAGGGCGAGGAACTTGCCCTGCGCCAGCGCCATCAGCAGGAGCTGCGCAGTCCCGGCGGAGGAGGAGGTCTCCGGCGTCACCGGGACGGAGAGCAGTCCGAGCATCCCCCAGGGGTGGGAGAAGATCCAGATGTTCGTGCCGAGGGTCCCGATGATCGCGACACCGCGGACGACGTCCAAGGTCGCGATGCGGCGGCCGGCTCCGGCACGGGGCGGCAATACGGTCGTATTGGTCATGTCCGAGAGCGTAGCCTGCTCGAGCAGTCGAACGAGAGGGACGCCATGCCGGATCGGCGCGAGAGCAGGAGCGACATCCTCTCGGCGGTCGTCGCCGTCCTCTCGACCCGCGGGGCGGAGCACCTCAGCATCCGTACCGTCGCGGCCGAGGCCGGCGTCTCAGTGGGGGCCGTCCAGCACCACTTCCCGACGAAGCAGGCGCTGCTGGCCGGCGCGATGGCCCGGGTCGAGGAGCGCTTCCGCGAGCGGATGCGGAGCCGCCTGGAGGCCGAACCCTCGGCCGAGGTGCGGCTGCGCGTCTTCTGCGACGAGATCGCGTGCGTCGCGGACGAGGACGTCCCCGACGCGATCGTGTGGACCGCCTTCGCCGCCCGCGCCCGCCGCCTGATCCGCACCGTCCTCGCTCAGCTCGCCGCCCGCTGACCACCCGAGGTCCGAGCAGCCGTCCGCGCGGGAACCCGGCTCTCGGCACGCCGCTCCGCGGCCACTCGACCAGCAGGGGCAGGGGCGCCCTCTCCCCGCAAGGTGGAGGGCGCGTCCGAGAATCGCGTGCCAGCGATTCGAGGCAGCCCGACGCCACCCGCTCTGCGGAACGCGCCCCGTCGGGAGGCCGACCGCGCTGAGCCGCGCAGGGAGCGGCTCAGAAACGGACTCAGCCCAGCGCTCGCTCGATCTTCTCCGTGATCTCGTTCTGGTCGAGGTAGTTGTCGATGACGACGACCTCGGCGAAGGTGCGGCCGATGCGGTCGACGAGCTCGCCGGAGGTGAGGATGACCTGCGCGTCGGCGGCGAGCGCGTCGACGGAGGCCAGGTCGGAGGCGATCACCTCGGCCTCGAGGTCGAGGGTCTCGAGGGCGCGCTCGGCGCCGAGCTTGAGGATGGCGGAGGTGCCGATTCCGGCGCCGCAGAGGGTGACGATCTTCATGCGCTTCTTCCGTGGTGCGGGTGGTGCGGGGTGCTGTCGGTGAGGACGGCGTTGATGCTGCGGAGGGTGCGGGCGGCGGCGAGTGCACCGACCGCGTCCGGACGGCTGAGCACGTCGGCGAGCCCGGAGACGAAACCGACGTGCCCGTGCGCCTGGGTGGCGGCGATCCCGATGACGACCGAGACCGGATCGTTGGTGCTGTGCCCGAAGGCGACGGGCTCGGCCAGCGTGACGACGGAGAGGCCGTCCGCGAGGACGTCGTTGCCGGGCCGGGCGTGCGCGAGGGCGAGCCCGGGCGCGATGACGATGTACGGCCCGAGCACGTCGACCTGCTCGACCATGCGCCGGGAGTAGGCGGCGTCGACCGCGCCGGTCCGCTCGAGCGCACGGCCCGCCTCGAGGACGGCCTCCCGCCACGATCCGGCGGAGTGGCGGAGGGCCACCGCCTCCTCGGGGAGCGCGTCGAGCGGCACCGTCAGGCCGCCTCGAAGCCGGCGCTGATCGTCTCGACGAGCTCGCGGCGCTCGTCGAGCGGCAGGAAGGCGGCGTGGGCCGCGTTCAGCTGGAAGGCCTCGAAGTCGTCGAGGTCGTACCCGAACGCGTCGGACAGGAGGGCGAGCTCGCGGCTGAGGGTCGTCGCGCTCATCAGGCGGTTGTCGGTGTTCACCGTGACGCGGAAGCCCAGCTGGTAGAGCAGGTCGAAGGGGTGGTCGGCGAGCTCGGCACCCCACGCCGCGACGGCGCCGGTCTGCAGGTTGGAGGAGGGGCTGAGCTCGAGGGCGATCTCGCGGTCCTTCACCCACTCCGAGAGCTCGCCGAGGGTCACGTAGCTCGCGTCGTCGTCCTGGCGCTCGATGCGGATGTCCTCCGCGATCCGGACGCCGTGGCCCAGTCGCAGCGCGCGGCCGTCGAGCAGGGCCGAGCGGATGCTGTCGAGGCCGTCCGCCTCCCCCGCGTGGACCGTGGTCGGGAAGTGAGCCGCCGCGAGCAGCTCGAAGGCGGGACGGTGCCGCGAGGCGGGGAAGCCCGCCTCGGCTCCGGCGATGTCGAAGCCGATCGCACCGCGCTCGCGGTGGCGCAGCGCCAGCTCGGCGACCTCGAGCGAGCGGTCGGCGTGCCGCATCGCGGTGATCAGCTGGCCGACGCGGATGCGGTGTCCCTGCGCCGCCGCCTCCTGCACGCCCTGCTGCAGTCCCTCCTGGACCGCCTCGACAGCCGCGTCGAGCGAGAGCCCGGCGCGCTGGTGCTGCTCCGGCGCCCAGCGCACCTCGCCGTGCACGACTCCGTCGGCGGCGAGGTCGAGCACGAACTCGCGGGCCACGCGCTCGAGCGCCGGCGCGGTCTGCATCACGGCGACCGTCGTCTCGAAGGTGGCGATGTAGTCGGTGAGGGAGCCGGAGTCGGCCGTGGCGCGGAACCACTCGGCGAGGGCATGCGGCTCCTCGGCCGGGAGCGGCACGCCCGTCTCGCGGGCGATCTCGAGGACCGTCCCGGGCCGCAGCCCTCCGTCGAGGTGGTCGTGCAGCGACACCTTGGGGAGCTCGTCGATGAGGACGCCCTCGCCCGGGAGGAGGTACTCCTCGGTCTGATCGGTCACGGTGCTCCTCGCGGGTCGGCGGTGGTTCGCCGACCACCCTAGAGGGTCGGCGGGAGCGGCTCGCCGGGCGGCGCCTCCTCCGTGCTGGGCGGCGCGGGGCTAGGAGACGCGCTCCGCCACGAGGGGGCCGACGTCGAGCACCTCGTCGCCGTCGTCGCCGATCCGGAAGGCACCGTCGAGCGCCTCGAGCGCCCGGGCGAAGCGCTCCGGCTCGTCTGCCGAGAGGGTGATCAGGGGCTGGCCCGCGCGGACTCGGTCGCCCGGCTTCGCGTGCAGGTCGATCCCCGCCGCGTGCTGCACCGCGTCGGACTGGCGCGCGCGTCCGGCGCCCAGGCGCCAGGCGGCGATGCCGAACGGCAGCGCCTGCTGCTCCACCAGGACGCCGTCGCGCTCGGCGACCACGACGTGGGTCTCGCGGGCCTCGGGGAGCGCCGCATCCGGATCCCCTCCCTGAGCGCGGATGACCGCGCGCCAGGTGTCCATCGCCGCGCCGCCGTCGAGGGCGCGCTCGACGTCCGCGTCCGGCTGCCCGGCGAGAGCCAGCATCTCGCGGGCCAGGGCCAGCGTCAGCTCCCGGACGTCCGAGGGGCCGCCGCCGGCGAGCACCTCGACCGACTCCCGCACCTCGTTCGCGTTGCCGATGGCCAGACCGAGCGGCACGTTCATGTTGGTCAGCAGCGCGGTGGTCCGCACCCCCGCGTCGTTGCCGAGGTCGACCATCGCCCGCGCCAGCTCCCGCGAGCGCTCGATGTCGACCATGAACGCGCCGGAGCCGAACTTCACGTCGAGCACCAGGGCGTCGGTCCCCTCGGCGATCTTCTTCGACATGATCGAGGACGCGATCAGCGGGATCGCCTCGACGGTCCCGGTGATGTCCCGGAGCGCGTAGAGCTTCTTGTCGGCGGGGGCCAGACCCGAGCCCGCGGCGCAGATCACGCCGCCGACCGTCCGCAGCTGCTCCAGCATCTCCTCGTTGCCGAGGTCGGCCCGCCAGCCCGGGATCGACTCCAGCTTGTCGAGCGTTCCGCCCGTGTGGCCGAGCCCGCGTCCCGAGAGCTGGGGCACCGCCACGCCGAAGGAGGCGACCAGCGGCATCAGCGGCAGCGTGATCTTGTCGCCGACCCCGCCCGTGGAGTGCTTGTCGACCGTGCGCTTGCCGAGTCCGTCGAAGCGCATGCGCTCGCCGCTGGCGATCATGGCCAGGGTGAGGTCGCGGATCTCGTCGCGCTCCATCCCGTTCAGCAGGACCGCCATCGCGAAGGCCGCCATCTGCTCGTCGGCGACGTAGCCGCGGGTGTAGGCGTCGATCAGCCAGTCGATCTGCGCGGTCGAGAGCGTGCCGCGGTCGCGCTTGGCGCGGATGATGTCGACGGCGTCGAAGTCCTCGACGGGGGTGGTGCGGGTCATGCGGAGTCCTCGGTTCGGGAGTGGGAGCGGTGACGGCGGCGCTAGGAGGCGGCGTAGGCCTCGAGGGTGCGCGGGCCGAAGGCGTCGGGGATGACCTCGTCGATCGTCTTCACGCCCGACACGGTCTGGAGGAGCATGCCCTCGGCCGAGTGCTCGAAGAGCAGCTGGCGGCAGCGCCCGCAGGGCATCAGGACGCCGCCCTTCCCGTCGACGCAGGTGAAGGCGACGAGCCGGCCGCCGCCCGTCATGTGCAGAGAGGACACCAGCGCGCACTCGGCGCAGAGCGTGAGCCCGTAGGAGGCGTTCTCGACGTTGCAGCCCGAGATCGTCCGGCCGTCGTCCACGAGCGCGGCGACCCCGACGGGGAACTTCGAGTACGGGACGTAGGCGTGGCTCATGGCCTCCAGGGCGGCCTCGCGCAGCGCCTCCCAGTCGATGTCGGTCACGACGGCTCCTCTCAGGACTTCAGGTACGGCTTGCCGGCTGCGGCCGGTCCGCGGGACTGGCCGACGAGACCGGCCACCGCGAAGATCGTCACGACGTACGGCAGCATCAGCATGAACTCGCTGGGCACGGGCGAGCCGATGACGCCGAGCACGTTCTGCAGGTTGGTCGCGAAGCCGAACAGGAGCGACGCGAGCGTCGCCTTGATCGGGTCCCAGCGGCCGAAGATGACGGCGGCCAGGGCGATGAAGCCCGCGCCCGCGGTCATCTCCTTGCCGAACGCGCCGACCGCGTCGAGCGTGTAGTACGCGCCGCCGACTCCGGCGATCGCACCGGCGAGGGAGACGTTCCAGAAGCGCGTGCGGGCGACATCGATGCCCACGGTGTCCGCGGCCTGCGGGTGCTCGCCCACGGCGCGCAGGCGGAGGCCCCACTTGGTCTTGAACAGGCCCCACCACACCGCGAAGATCGCGAAGTACATCAGGTAGACGATCACCGTCTGGTTGAACAGGACGGCGCCCACGATCGGCACCTGGCTGAGCACCGGGATCGGGAGGCGGTCGAACTTCACCGGCGAGTTGAACGTCGACGCGTCGGCGGAGAGGACCTGGGAGTAGAGGAAGCTCGTCAGGCCGGTCACCAGCACGTTCAGCACGACTCCGACGATCACCTGGTCGACCAGGTACTTGATCGCGAAGGCGGCCAGCACGAACGACACCAGGACGCTCGCCACCATCGCCGCGAGCAGGCCGAGCACCGGCTGGCGGGTGAGGGAGCCGACCATCGCCGCGGTGAAGGCGCCGGCGAGCAGCTGACCCTCGATCGCGACGTTGACGACTCCGACCCGCTCGGAGATGACGCCGCCGAGCGAGCCGAAGATCAGCGGAGTGGCGAGCCCGACGGTCCCGAGCAGCAGCCCCGAGACGGGCAGCGCGGCACCGGCCGACGCCCAGACGAGGAACCCGATCAGGAAGACCAGGGCGAAGACCGCCGAGAGCCAGAGCGGGATCCGGCGGCCGGCGCGGGTGAGCGCGGCCGACGCGACGGCCAGGGCGACCAGGAGGATCGCGACGACCACGCCCGTCCCCCGCGTCGGGAACGGGATGTCCGGCAGCGCGAAGAAGTCGGTCCCCGCGGCGAGGCGGAACGAGCTCGTCCCGTCGCGGCCGAGGGCCACGAAGAGGACGACGGCGAGCAGCGCGAAGACGCCGAACGCGATCGGCGCCTTCCAGCTGCGGATCACGACGCGGTCGGGGGCGGTGGCGACGGCGGTGCTCATGCGGACACCTCCGAGGTGCGGCGGGTGCGGCGCTTCGGGGCGGCCCCGGGCGTCGGGAGGCGGAAGATCGCGCGCACCAGCGGCGGTGCGGCGATGAAGAGGACGATCAGCGACTGCACGACGAGGACCACGTCGATCGGCACGCCCTCGGCGGCCTGCATCGAGTAGCCGCCCGCCTTGAAGGCGCCGAAGAGGATGCCGGCGAAGAACACGCCCCAGGGTCGGGAGCGGCCCAGCAGCGCGACCGTGATCGCGTCGAAGCCGATGCCCGCGTCGATCCCCGAGGTGAAGCCGGTCGTGACCGTCCCCATCACCTGGGCGCTGCCGGCGAGGCCGAGCAGGCCGCCGGAGAGCAGCATCGCGTACACGTAGCTGTTCTTCACGTCGATGCCCGCGACCCGCGCCGCGTGCGGGTTCTCCCCCACCGCGCGGAACTTGAAGCCGATCGTCGAGCGGTTCAGGAGCCACCAGACGAACACGGTCGCGAGGACCGCGAAGACGAAGCCGAGCGTGAGCGAGTAGCCGGGGCCGAGGAGCGCCGGGAAGACGGCGGTCTCCTTCATCCCGGGCGACTTCGGGTTGTTCGAGCCGGGCGCCTGCAGCGCGCCGGGCGTCCGCAGGAGGTAGGAGATCAGGTAGAACGCGACGTAGTTGAGCATGATCGTGAGGATCACCTCGTGCGCGCCGGTGCGGGCCTTGAGCAGTCCCACGAGTCCGCCCCAGAGCGCGCCGCCCAGGATTCCGGCGGCGAGCGCGACGATCAGGTGCACGCCCCACGGGAGGTCGAAGGAGAAGCCGACCCAGCCCGCGCAGGCGGCGGCGATCAGCATCTGGCCGCGGCCGCCGATGTTGAACAGGCCGACGCGGAAGGCCAGCGCCACTCCGAGCCCGCCGGCGATCAGCGGAGTCGCGAAGGCCAGGGTGTCCGTCAGCGGCTTGATGCCGTTGGCGAAGCCCTCGCGGCGGAAGTTGTAGACCGAGCCCTGGAAGAGCGAGGAGTAGGCACCGGAGACGGACTGCCAGATCGCCTGCAGGGTGTCGAGCGGCCGGGCGAAGAAGTAGCCCGACGCCGCCTGGACGTCCTTGTCGGTCGCGGCGATCAGCACGCCGCCCGCGATGAGGGAGAGGAGCACGGCGAGCACCGACATCAGCGCGGTGCCGGAGAGGATCTCGCGCAGGACGCGGGAGGCGCCGCTCTCGAGCGGGCCGGAGCGCACCTCCTGATCCGGCTTCTGGCCGGGCTCGAGCCCGGACGCCTTCTCGGTCTCCGCGTCGGGATCGACCGCGGGCAGTTGCGCGTCGCTCACGCCGCCGCTCCCTTCTCGGCGGGCGCCTGCCCGGCCATCATGAGCCCCAGGACCTCGCGGGGCGTGTCGGCGGGGACGATGCCGATGATCCCGCCCTTGTACATGACCGCGATGCGGTCGGCGAGCGCCGCGACCTCGTCGAGCTCCGTCGACACCACGATCACGGGGACCCCGGTGTCGCGCGTCTCGACGATGCGCTTGTGGACGAACTCGATGGAGCCGACGTCGATGCCGCGGGTGGGCTGCGCCGCGATGAACAGCCGCAGCTCCCGGCTGAGCTCGCGCGCGAGCACCACCTTCTGCTGGTTGCCTCCGGAGAGGCGGCCGACGTGGGTGCCGATCCCCTGGGCGCGCACGTCGAACTCGCGCACCCGCTCCTCGGCGAAGCGCTCGAGCTCCTTCAGCCGCAGGCCCAGTCCCTTCACGAACGGACCGCGGTCGCTGCGGTCGAGCATGAGGTTCTCGGCGATCGTGAACTCGGCGACCAGACCGTCCTCGGTGCGGTCCTCGGGGACGAAGCCGACCCCCGACTCGAGGACGCGGCGCACGGATAGCCCGTCGAGGCGGCGCCCGTCCAGGGTCACCGAGCCCTCGACCCGCTCCTGCAGGCCCATGATCGCCTCGGTGAGCTCGGTCTGGCCGTTGCCCTGCACGCCCGCGATCGCGAGGATCTCGCCGCGGCGGACCTCGAAGGAGACGTCGTCGACGACGGCCTGGCCGTTGGCGTCGCGCACGGTGAGGTTCGAGACGACGAGGGCCTCGTCGCCCGGCACCGCCTGCTCCTTCTGCACCGTCAGCTCGACGGCGCGGCCCACCATCAGCGAGGCGAGCTCGGCGTTGCTCGCCGTCGGCGACGCCTCCCCCACGACTCTGCCGAGGCGGATGACCGTGATGCGGTCCCCGACCTCGCGCACCTCGCGGAGCTTGTGCGTGATGAAGACGATGGCGGTCCCGGCCGCACGCAGCTGGCGCATGATCGCGATCAGCTCGTCGGTCTCCTGCGGGGTCAGCACCGCGGTCGGCTCGTCGAACACGAGCACCCGGGCGTCGCGGGAGAGCGCCTTGATGATCTCGACCCGCTGCTGCACGCCGACGGGGAGGTCCTCGACCAGGGCGTCGGGATCCACGTCGAAGCCGAAGCGGTCCGAGATCTCGCGCACCCGGGCGCGCGCGGCAGCGAGGTCCAGGCGCCCGCCGGCCTTCGTCTCCTCGTGGCCCAGCATGACGTTCTCGGCGACGGTGAACACGGGGACGAGCATGAAGTGCTGGTGGACCATCCCGATGCCCGCCTTCATGGCGTCACCCGGACCGGAGAAGTGCTGGACCGCGTCGTCCAGCAGGATCTCCCCCTCCTCGGCCTGGTACAGGCCGTAGAGCACGTTCATGAGCGTCGACTTGCCCGCGCCGTTCTCGCCGAGGAGGCAGTGGATCTCACCGGGTTCGACGGTGAGATCGATGTGGTCGTTGGCCACGAGCGCGCCGAAGCGCTTCGTGATGCCACGCAGTTCGAGCTTCATGGGACCAATCTAACTTTCGGTTCGCGCCACGATGCGCCGTCGGCCGGGATCGATGGCCGCAGCGGAGCCGATCCGCCCGCCGGACCGACGAAGAGGCCGGCGGGCCCGAGGTGTGCTCGGGCCCGCCGGCCTCTTCGAGGAAGCGGCTAGGACGCCGCGGGAGCGGACGGAGAGGTGACGGTGATGGAGCCGTCGATGATGCCCGCCTTGATGGTGTCGAGCTCGCCCTGCAGGTCGCCCGAGACCTTCGACTCGAAGTCGTGGAACGGCGCGATGCCGACTCCGTCGTTCTCGAGGGTGCCCACGAAGGGAGTGGGGTCGAAGTCGTCGGCTCCGGCGGAGCTGGTGACGTCGGTCGTGCCGGCCTCGATGCCCTTGAGGATCGAGGTCAGGTACAGGTCGGCGCCGTCGGGGTAGGTCTCGTACAGGTCCGCGTCCACGCCGACCATCGCGATGTCCTTGCCGGAGTCGCGGATCGCCTCGATCGCCGACTGGAAGATCGGACCGCCGACGGGGAGGATGACGTCCGCGTTCTGGTCGATCAGCGACTGCGCGGCCGACTTGGCCTCGACGCCCGCCGCGAAGCCGCCGGTGAAGGAGCCGGTCTGCGCGTCGACGTCCCAGCCGACGACCTTGACGTCCTTCCCCTTCTGCTCGTTGTAGTACTTCACGCCGTCGGCGTAGCCGTCCATGAAGATCGTGACGGTCGGGAACTGCTGGCCGCCGTAGGTGCCGACGACGCCGGTCTTGGAGTACGACGCGGCCGTGTAGCCGGCGAGGAACGCCGCCTGCGAGGTGTCGAAGGTGATCGGCTTGACGTTCGGCAGGTCGATCGACGCGTCGTCGATGATCGCGAAGTCGATGTCCGTGTTCGCCTCGGCCGCGGCCGACGTGGCCTCGGCCAGCGCGAAGCCGACGGTGATGATCAGGTTGCAGCCCTGGTCGACGAGGCTGGTCAGGTTCGGGGCGTAGTCCGTCTCGGACTCCGAGGTGACGGTCTTCGGCGTGACGCCGAGGTCCTCCGAGGCCTTCACGAGGCCGTTGTAGCCGAGCTCGTTGAACGACTTGTCGTCGAACCCGCCCGCGTCGGAGACCATGCAGGGCAGGAAGTCGCCACCGGCGGCGGCGCTGGAGCCGCTCTCCTCGGGGGCGGAGGCGCAACCGGCGAGAAGCGCGGTGACGCCGAGGGCGGCGAGACCGCCGAACGCGGCCTTACGCGAGGTGATAGTCAAGATGTCGTCCTCCAGGAATGCGGCCCCGCGCGACGAGCGCAGCAGGGCGTCGATCCCCACACGTTACCCAATGTGACAAGCCGCTCAGCCGCCCGGACGGTGGTGGTCAGGAAGAGTTACACAGTGTTGATCTTCGCGACATGCGGAGCGTGTCGCGGGGCGGGCGGCTGTGCTCGATTCCGAGCCGAGGGGCGGCTCGGCGCGGTCGGCTGTGCTCGATTCCGAGCCGCGGAGCGGCTCGGCGCGGTCGGCTTCGCGACGGGTGCGTTCCGCAGAGCGAGTCGAGTCGGGCTGGCCTGAATCGCTTGGCACGCGATTCCGGCTCGCGGCCCTCTCCCCTGCTGCCGGACGTCGAAGGCGTTCGGAGGAGCTCCGCGCTGCGCGCGGTCGGGCACGGACGCGATGCTCCTCCATGGTGGTCGAGTTGCCGCGGAAGCGGCGGATCGAGACCCGGCCACCAGCCCCCAGGGCGACGGCCGAGGTCCTCACCGGTGGTGGTCGAGTGGCCGCGCGAACGGCGTATCGGGACCGCCGCACGCGCATGAGGCGAGGGGCGGAACGGCGAAGCGCGGCGCCTCCGAGGGGAGGGCCGCGCTTCGACGGGTGGGACGGAGGGCTAGAGGACGTCGGTGCGGCCGGAGAGGCGCAGGGCGTCGACGACGCCCTTGACCTTCTGGGCGTTCTCGGTCGTGGTCACCAGGAGCGCATCGGGGGTGTCCACGACGACGATGTCCTTCACTCCGATGAGGGCGATGGTGCGGTTGCCGCCGCTGACGACGATGCCCGTCGCGGAGTCGGCGAGCACACGCGCGTCCTCGCCGAGGATGGCGAGGTCCGAGCGGAGTCCGCTCGAGTGCAGCTTCGCGATGGACGCGAAGTCGCCCACGTCGTCCCAGGAGAAGTGGCCCGGCACGACGGCCAGCTTGCCCGCGGCCGCGGCCGGCTCGGCGACGGAGTAGTCGATCGCGATCTTCTCCAGGCCCGGCCAGATGCGGTCGACGACCGCGCCGCGCTCCGGGGTGTCCCACGCGGCGGCGAGCTCGAGCAGTCCGGCGAGCAGCTTCGGCTTCGCGCGGCCGAGCTCCTCGAGGAGGCGGTCGGCGCGGGCGATGAACATGCCCGCGTTCCAGAGGTACTGACCGCTGGAGAGGTAGGCGCGCGCGGTGTCGGCGTCGGGCTTCTCGACGAAGGAGTCGACGGCGAGCGTGTGCGTCGCTCCGTCGATCCCGAGGTGCTTCCCGGTGCGGATGTAGCCGAAGCCCACGGCAGGCTCGGTCGGCGTGATGCCGATGGTCGCGATGTAGCCCGCGTCCGCCGCGACGACGGCCTCGGCGACCGCGTCGTGGAACAGCTGCTGACCGCTGATGACGTGGTCGGCGGCGAACGAGCCGATGATCACCCCCGGCTGGCGGCGCTCGAGGATGGCGGCGGCCAGGCCGATCGCGGCGGAGGAGTCGCGCGGCTCGCTCTCGAGGACGACGTTGAGGTCCTCGAGGCTCTCGAGCTGCTCCTCGACGGCGGCGCGGTGCGCGCGGCCGGTCACGACCATGATCCGGTCGGCGCCCGAGATGGGCGCGAGGCGGTCCCAGGTGTCGCGGAGGAGGGTCTGTCCCGATCCCGTCAGATCGTGCAGGAACTTCGGGGCGTCGGCCCGGGAGAGCGGCCACAGCCTCGAGCCGATCCCGCCTGCGGGGATCACGCTGTAGAAGCGGTCGAGCGGGGCACGGCCATCGGTCTCAGGTGATGTCATGTCCGCAGGATACAAGGGAGCCCGAGCGCGACCGTCCGTTCACCCGGGCGCGCGCCGCCGTTCATCCCGCCGCCGTAGCGTCCGGGGCGTGAGAGTCGCGGTCGTCACCGAGAGCTTCCTGCCGTCCTTGAACGGCGTGACCACGAGCGTCCTGCGGGTGCTCGACGAGTTCGCGGAGCGCGGGATCGAGGCGCTCGTCGTCTGCCCGGCCGCGGGGGCGCCGGGCCACTACGCGGGCCACCGCGTCGTGGAGCACCCGGCGATCGCGTACCGCGACTTCCCGGTCGGGATCCCCACGCTGGCCCTCACCCGGGAGCTGGCCGACTTCGAGCCCGACGTGGTGCACGTCGCCTCGCCCTTCCTCCTCGGCGCCCGCGCCATCGCCTCGGCCGGCCGGCTCGGGGTGCCGAGTGTCGCGATCTACCAGACGGACGTCGCGCGATTCGCGGCCCGCTACGGCATCCGCGGCGCCCGCGCCCTCGCCTGGCGGGTGATCCGCCAGATCCACGCCGGTGCGGACCTGACCCTCGCCCCCTCCACGAGCGCCCTCGACGACCTCGCCGCCGCCGGCATCGAGTGCACCGCGCTGTGGGGCCGCGGCGTGCAGAGCGAGCGCTTCCACCCGCGCCGCCGCTCCTCCCCCTACGCGCAGGCCGTCCGTGCCGGACTCGGCGCCGACGACGCGCTCGTCGGCTACATCGGGCGCCTCTCCCCCGAGAAGAGGGTGGAGCGGATGGCGGCGCTCGCCTCCCTCCCGCACGCGGAGCTGGTCGTGGGCGGCTACGGCCCCTCCTCCGCCCGGGTCGCCGCCGCCCTCGGCCCGGCGGCGCGGATGCTCGGCCGGCTCGACGGCGACCGGCTGCCGGCGGTCTTCGCCGCGCTCGATGTGTTCGTGCACACCGGCACGGAGGAGACGTTCGGCCAGACGGTCCAGGAGGCGCAGGCGTCCGGCACCGCGGTGGTCGCGCCGCACGCGGGCGGCCCCACCGATCTCATCGAGCACGGCGTGGACGGCCTGCTCTACGCGCCTGAGAGCGACTCCGACCTCCGCCGGCAGGTGGAGCGCCTGGTCCGAGATCCCGCACTGCGCGCCCGGCTCGGCGAGGCGGGCCGCCGCCGCGTGCTCCACCGCACCTGGAGCGCGCTCACCGACGAGCTCCTCGCGCACTACGCGACCGCGGGGGCGCCCGCCCTCGCCCTGCCCCGCAGCTAAGGCTCGCCTAAGCCGCGCCCGCCTGCGAGCGCGCTTAGAATCGAAGGGCGAGTTTCTCGTCGCTCCCCGCCCCGTCCCCGTCCACGCGACGTGGGAACAGGTCAGGCCGTCGGAGCACAACCAGGGAGGGTTGTTCGTGTCAGTTCAAGCTGCTCAAACCCTCGCACCCCGGAAGCAGGGGAAGATCCGGCGTCCGGCCGGCACCCTGTACCGCGGTCGCGAAGGCATGTGGTCGTGGGTGCTCCACCGGATCACCGGTGTCGCCATCTTCTTCTTCCTCCTCGTCCACGTCCTCGACTCCGCTCTCATCGCCGTGAGCCCCGAGGCGTACAACGCGGTCATCGGGACGTACAAGAACCCGATCATGGGACTCGGCGAGACCGGGCTCGTGGGCGCCATCGCGTTCCACGCGCTGAACGGCCTGCGGATCATCCTGGTCGACTTCTGGAGCTGGGCGACCCGCAACCAGCGCGTCCTCTTCTGGGTCGTCATGGGCCTCTGGGTCGTGCTGATGCTCGGCTTCGCGCCGCGCCACCTGATCAACGTCTTCAGCGAGGGGGGTGCGCATTGAGCACCGTCGCCGCACCGCGGACCCCGCACACCCCGACCCGCTCCTCCGGCACCAACTGGGAGAAGTGGGGCTGGATCTACATGCGCGCCTCCGGCGTCGTGCTGATCGTCCTGATCTTCGGACACCTCATCTACAACCTGCTGCTGGGCGACGGCATCAAGGCCATCGACTTCGGCTTCGTCGGCGGCAAGCTGGCGAACCCGTTCTGGCAGTGGTGGGACGTCCTCATGCTGTGGCTCGCGCTGATCCACGGCGGCAACGGCATGCGCACGCTGGTCAACGACTACGCGACCTCGCCCCTGCTGGCCAAGGCCTTCAAGGGCGGCATCCTCGTCGCCGTCGTCGCGCTGATCGCGCTCGGCACCTGGGTCGTCTTCGCGTTCGACCCGTGCCCCGCCGGCACCGCCGCGGACCTGCTGCCCTCCTTCTGCGCAGCGTG
This sequence comes from Rathayibacter sp. AY1C2, assembly GCF_002931195.1. NCBI lineage: Bacteria > Bacillati > Actinomycetota > Actinomycetes > Micrococcales > Microbacteriaceae > Rathayibacter > Rathayibacter sp. AY1C2. The sequence goes on from NZ_PSWG01000002.1 coordinate 289,043, forward strand.
ACCACGGTGCCGCGGATCGGAGAGGGGCCCGCGCCCCTCCCGGTCCGCGGCACCGCGTCCCGGCACCTCCCCCTCCCATCCCCGTACGACGGAGCACCCACCCCGTGAGCACACCAGGCCACTCCCACACCGGCGCCGACCAGAGCGCCTTCGCGCAGACCGTCGGACCCGACGGCGTCCACTACCACCAGTTCGACGTCGTCATCGTCGGCGCCGGCGGTGCCGGGATGCGCGCGGCCATCGAGGCCGGCCCCAAGGCGAAGACGGCCGTGATCTCGAAGCTGTACCCGACCCGCTCCCACACCGGAGCGGCGCAGGGCGGCATGGCCGCCGCCCTCGCGAACGTCGAGGAGGACAGCTGGGAGTGGCACACCTTCGACACCGTCAAAGGCGGCGACTACCTCGTCGACCAGGACGCGGCCGAGATCCTCGCGAAGGAGGCCATCGACGCGGTCATCGACCTGGAGAACATGGGCCTGCCCTTCAACCGCACCGAGGAGGGCAAGATCGACCAGCGCCGCTTCGGCGGCCACACCCGCGACCACGGCAAGGCGCCCGTCCGCCGCGCCTGCTACGCGGCCGACCGCACCGGCCACATGATCCTGCAGACGCTGTTCCAGAACTGCGTCCGGCTCGGCATCAACTTCTACAACGAGTTCTACGTCCTCGACCTGGTGATGACCGAGGTCGACGGAGTGGCCAAGCCCTCCGGCGTCGTCGCCTACGAGCTGGCCACGGGCGAGCTGCACGTCTTCCAGGCGAAGGCGATCATCTTCGCGACCGGCGGCTTCGGCAAGATCTACAAGACCACCTCCAACGCGCACACCCTCACCGGCGACGGCGTCGGCATCATCTGGCGCAAGGGCCTCCCCCTGGAGGACATGGAGTTCTTCCAGTTCCACCCGACCGGCCTCGCCGGCCTCGGCATCCTCCTCACCGAGGGAGCGCGAGGAGAGGGTGCGATCCTCCGCAACGCCTCGGGCGAGCGCTTCATGGAGCGCTACGCCCCCACCATCAAGGACCTCGCGCCGCGCGACATCGTCGCCCGCTGCATGGTCCAGGAGGTGGCGGAGGGCCGCGGCGCCGGACCGCACAAGGACTACGTGCTGCTGGACTGCACCCACCTGGGCGCCGAGGTCCTCGAGACCAAGCTCCCCGACATCACCGAGTTCGCCCGCACCTACCTGGGCGTCGACCCCGTCGTCGAGCCGGTCCCCGTCATGCCGACCGCGCACTACGCGATGGGCGGCATCCCGACCAACGTCAAGGCCGAGGTGCTCTCGGACAACACGACCGTCGTCCCCGGCCTCTACGCCGCCGGCGAGTGCGCGTGCGTCTCGGTGCACGGCTCCAACCGCCTCGGCACCAACTCCCTCCTCGACATCAACGTCTTCGGCAAGCGCAGCGGCAACAACGCCGCCGACTACGCCAAGACGGTCGACTTCACCCCCCTGCCCGCCGACCCGGCCGGCGCGATCCGCGACATGCTCGCCTCGCTCCGCTCCGCGACCGGCACCGAGCGGATCGCCTCGATCCGCAAGGAGCTGCAGGACGAGATGGACAAGAACGCCCAGGTGTTCCGCACCGACGAGTCCCTCGAGGCCGTCACCGGGACCATCCAGCGCCTGCGCGACCGGTTCCGCAACATCTCGGTGCAGGACAAGGGCAAGCGCTTCAACACCGACCTCCTCGAGGCCGTCGAGCTGGGCTTCCTGCTCGACCTCGCCGAGGTCGTCGTCTACTCGGCGCGCAACCGCAAGGAGAGCCGCGGCGGCCACATGCGCGACGACTTCCCGAAGCGCGACGACGAGAACTACATGCAGCACACGATGGCGTACCTCTCCGGTGACGCCCACTCCTCCGACGCCGGTGACCACATCCGGCTCGACTGGAAGCCCGTCGTGATCACCCGGTACCAGCCGATGGAGAGGAAGTACTAGCCATGTCGACCGCTACCCTCGAGCAGCCGCCCGCCGCCCCCGCGGCCCCGGAGGCGTTCACCGTCACGTTCATCATCCGCCGCTTCGACCCCGAGGTGGACGCCGAGCCGCGCTGGCAGGACTTCGACGTCGAGATGTACTCGACCGACCGCGTCCTCGACGCCCTGCACCGCATCAAGTGGGACCAGGACGGATCGCTGACCTTCCGCCGCTCGTGCGCGCACGGCATCTGCGGATCCGACGCGATGCGGATCAACGGCCGCAACCGCCTGGCCTGCAAGACGCTGATCAAGGATCTCGACATCTCGCAGCCGATCTACATCGAGGCGATCAAGGGACTGCCCCTCGAGAAGGACCTCGTCGTCGACATGGAGCCGTTCTTCGCCTCCTACCGCGAGGTGCAGCCGTTCCTGGTCGCCAACACCCCGGCGCCCAAGGGCAAGGAGCGCGTGCAGTCGGTCGCCGACCGCGCCCGCTTCGACGACACCACGAAGTGCATCCTCTGCGCCGCGTGCACGTCGTCCTGCCCCGTGTTCTGGACCGACGGGCAGTACTTCGGCCCCGCGGCGATCGTGAACGCCCACCGCTTCATCTTCGACTCGCGCGACGACGCCGGTGGAGCGCGCCTGGACATCCTCAACGACAAGGAGGGCGTGTGGCGCTGCCGCACGACCTTCAACTGCACGGAGGCGTGCCCGCGCGGCATCCAGATCACGCAGGCGATCGCCGAGGTGAAGCAGGCCGTCATCCGCGGCCGCGCCTGATCCTCCTCGCTAACGCGTCCGGCCCGCCGGGATCCTCGGATCCGGCGGGCCGGACGCGTTCCAGCGTGACGGCGGGCGCGTGCACGGGAGCGCCGCGAGGCCTCAGTACGCTGGAGGAATGACCGAGGCGGCCGACACTCCCCGCGGGATCCCGGGCCTGTTCGAGCGGGTCATGCGGACGCGGCCGGTGCGGGTGATGCTCCACTACTCCGAGACCGGCGGGCCCCTCTTCGCCTCCGGACTCGCCTTCCAGGCCCTGTTCGCGGTCTTCGCGGCGCTCTTCGTCTTCTTCGCCGTCTTCGGCTTCTGGGTGCGCGACGACTCGGTGCTGCGCGACTCCCTCCTCGACCTGGTGACCCGCTCCGTCCCCGGCCTGATCGGCGGGAAGAACGCCCTCGTGTCGGTCGACGACCTGCTCGACTCGTCGATCCTCGGCTGGACGGGTGCGATCGCGGCCGCCGGCCTGCTCTGGACGGCGCTGAACTTCCTGGGGAGCCTGCGCCAGGCGGTCCGGCTGCTCTTCTCGCTCCCCGGACCCACGACCCTCTTCGTCCTGCTCAAGCTCAAGGACGCGGGGCTCGCCCTGGTCTTCGGGGCGGTGCTGCTGGTCTCGGCGGGTCTCTCCGTGTTCTCGACCTCGCTGGTGGACGTGGCGTTCGGCTTCCTCGGGATCGGCAGCGAGTCGATGCCGGCCCGTCTCGCCGGCAGCGCGGTCGGCCTGCTGATCATGCTCGCCCTGGACACGGGCACGCTCGCCGGCTCCTTCCGCATCCTCTCGGGCATCTCGATCCCCTGGAAGAACCTCTGGGCGGGCTCGCTGCTCGGCGGGATCGCTCTCGGCGCGCTCAAGGTCCTCGGGACGCAGCTGCTGGGCGGCGCCTCCCGCAATCCGCTGCTCGCCTCGTTCGCGGTCCTCATCGGTCTGCTGATCTGGTTCAACCTCGTCTGCCAGGTGATCCTGATCGCCGCGTCGTGGATCTCCGTCGGGATGAGCGACGCCGGGATCTCGGCGCGCAAGCTCACGCCGGAGGAGCGCGAGAAGGAGCGGGAGGAGCAGCTGCGCACCGCCCGCCGCACCCTCGCCGAGGCCGAGCGCGAGCGGCTTCGCGCCGCGCTGCCGGAGGCGTCCCTCCTCAAACGACGGCGCCTGGAGCGCCAGCTCGCGCAGCTCGAGGAGGAGCTCGAGCAGCTCGCCGCCTGACCTGGCGGCCCTCCTTCCGTCCAGCCCTGCGTCGCCGGGTCCGATTCCGCCTGCCGAGTCCGTCCGTTTCTGTTGACTTCCCTCCCGAACGGGTCTAAAAAGAGGTAAACGCAGATCCGAGGTCGGCAACGACACCGTGGATCCGGCGCACCACCCACGGCGAGACGACGGAGTCCACATGTACGCACCGGAGCGGCACCAGGCGATCCTGGACCGCGCCCGCACCGACGGGCGCGTCGAGGTCCGCGACCTCGCCCTCTCCCTCGCCGTGACGCCGGAGACGATCCGCCGCGACCTCACCAGCCTCGAGAAGCGGGGCCTGCTGCGCCGTGCGCACGGCGGCGCCATCCCGGTCGAACGCCTGGGCATCGAGCCCGAGGTCGCCGCCCGCGAGGGACACCTCGCCGGCGAGAAGGACCGCATCGCCACCGCGGCCCTCGCCGAGGTGCCCGACGGCGGCTCGATCGCCATCGACGCCGGCACCACCACGGTGCGGCTGGCGGAGCTGCTCCCCCTGGACCGCCGGCTGACGGTCGTCACCCACTCCCTCCCCGTCGCGATGGCGCTCGTCGGCCGGCCCAACATCGACCTCCACCTCATCGGCGGGCACCTGCGCGGAGTCACGCAGGCTGCCGTCGGACCGTGGGCCGCCCAGGCCCTCTCCACGGTCTCGGTGGACGTCGCCTTCATCGGCACGAACGGCCTCAGCCTCGAGCGCGGGCTCACCACCCCCGATCTCGACGAGGCCGTCGTCAAGTCCGCGATCATCGCCTCCGCGCGCCGGGTCGTGGTCCTCGCCGACCACTCGAAGTTCGGCCGGCAGGACTTCGGGCACGTCGCTCCGCTGTCCGCGGTCGACACCGTCATCACCGACGCCGATGTCGACGACGAGCTCGCCGACGACATCGAGTCGGCCGGCCCGGAGGTCGTCCGCGCATGATCGTCACCGTCACCGCCAACCCGAGTATCGACGTCACCCTCTCCACGAGCGGCTTCGCCGTCGGCGAGGTCAACCGCGCGCACGACGTGCGGCGCGACCCGGCCGGCAAGGGCGTCAACGTCGCCCGTGCCCTCGCCCGCAACGGCGTCGAGGCGACCGCGGTCTACCCGGCCGACGCCTCCACCGGCCTCGACCTGTCCACGATGCTCCGGGCCGCCGGAGTCCGCTCGGCCAGTGCGGCGATCGCCCACCCGATCCGCACCAACATCACCGTGGTCGACGACCGGACGGGCCGCACCACCAAGATCAACGAGCCCGGCCCCGCTGTCACGGAGGAGGAGGCCCACGCCCTCTCCGAGCTGATCGGCGAGCACGTCTCGGCCTCGCCCCGCTGGCTCGTCGCCTGCGGCAGCGTCCCCCCGGGACTGGGAGCGGACTTCTACCCCGCTCTCGGCCGCCTCGCCCTGCACTTCGGCGTCCCCCTCGCCGTCGACACCTCGGGAGCCCCCCTGACCGCGATCATCGCGGCCGGCACCGCCACCCTGGTGAAGCCCAACCTCGAGGAGCTCGAGGAGCTCCTCGGCCGCTCCCTGACGACGGTCGGAGACGTCGTCGCCGGAGCCCGTGAACTCCTGCAGCTGCCCGACGCGCGAGCGCTCGTCAGTCTCGGAGAGCACGGCGCCCTCCTCGTCACGGCGCACGCGTCGTGGTGGGCGGGCGCCCCCGCCGTCGTGCCCCTCAGCACCGTCGGCGCCGGCGACAGCACGCTCGCCGGCTACCTCTCGGCCGTCGACGCCACGGAGGCGGAGCGCCTCGCGACAGCAGTCGCGTGGGGTACCGCCGCCGTCCAGCTCCCGGGCAGCGAAGCCCCGGGTCCCGACTCCCTCCGCCTCGACGACGTCTCCGTCGTCGAGAACCCCGACCCCACCCTCCCGATTGGAGAACTGAGCGCATGACTGCTCTCACCGAGGCGTCGACGGTCATCGTCGACCTCACCGCCGCCACGAAGGACGAGGCCACCGCGCAGCTCGCGAAGACGCTCGCCGACGCCGGCCGCGTCACCGACCTCGACGGCTTCCTCGCCGACGTCCGCGACCGCGAGTCGCAGATGGCGACCGGCATGCCCGGCGGCATCGGGATCCCCCACGCCCGCTCCTCCCACGTCGTCTCGCCCAGCGTGGCGGTCGGCATCGCGAAGCAGGGCGTCGACTTCGGGGCCCCCGACGGCCCGGCCGACCTGATCTTCCTGATCGCGGCTCCGGACGGCGCCGACCAGGCGCACCTCAAGATCCTCGCCCAGCTCGCCCGCAAGCTGATCCACGAGTCCTTCACCGGTTCCCTCCGCGCCGCCGCCAGCGGCCAGGAGGTCGCGGACATCATCGCCCGAGAGGTCGTCGTCTCATGAGGATCGTCGCCGTCACCAGCTGCATCGCCGGCATCGCGCACACCTACATGGCGGCCGAGGCCCTCGAGCAGGCCGCGAAGAAGAAGGGGTACGAGATCCAGGTCGAGACCCAGGGCGCCGCGGGCTCCGATCCCATGTCGGACCGGACCATCGCCGACGCCGACGTCGTGATCCTCGCCGCCGACCTCGAGGTCCGCGGCAAGGAGCGCTTCGCCGGGAAGCCCACCCTCGAGGTGGGCACGTCGGAGGCGCTCGCGAAGGCGGCGGACGTCATCGACCGCGCCGTCGCGAAGGTGCAGGACGCGCCCGCCGCGAGCCCCGCCTCCGGCCCGCGCTTCGTCGCCGTGACCAGCTGCATCGCGGGCATCGCCCACACCTACATGGCCGCGGAGGCGCTCGAGCAGGCCGCGAAGAAGCGCGGCTACCCGATCCACGTCGAGACCCAGGGCGCGGCCGGCTCGGACGAGATGACCGCGGCCGACATCGCCGCCGCGGACGTCGTCATCCTGGCCGCCGACCTCGAGGTCCGCGGCAAGGACCGCTTCGCCGGCAAGCCGATCCTCCAGGTGGGCGTCGCCGAGGCCCTGTCCAAGCCGGACGAGGTCCTCGACCGCGCTCTGGCCCTCCGCGGCTCCGGCTCCGCCGCGTCCGCCCCCGCCCGCTCGACTCCGGCCGCGGCCCCCGCCGCGCCGAAGAAGGTCGGCGTCGGCACGCGCATCCGCCAGAACCTGATGACCGGCGTCTCCTACATGATCCCGTTCGTCGCGGCGGGCGGTCTGCTGATCGCGCTGTCGTTCCTGTTCGGCGGCTACCGGATCGTCGACTTCACGGCCCAGCAGATCATCGACGACGGCTTCAACGTCGCGAACATCACCGACTGGGCCGGAGTGATGTTCCTCATCGGAAGCGCGACCTTCGCGTTCCTGGTGCCGGTGCTCTCGGGCTTCATCGCCTTCGGCATCGCCGATCGTCCCGGCATCGCGCCGGGCTTCCTCGGCGGCGCGGTCGCGGTCACCGTCGGCGCGGGCTTCCTGGGCGGCCTCGCCTCCGGCTTCATCGCCGGCTACGCGGCCCTCTACATCTCGCGGATCAAGCTCCCCGCGGCGTTCAAGTCGCTGATGCCCGTCGTGATCATCCCCCTGATCGCCACCTTCATCACCGGCTTCCTGATGTTCGTGGTGCTCGGAGCGCCGCTCCGCGCACTGAGCGAGGGCCTGTCGTCCTGGCTCTCGGGCCTCTCGGGCGGCAACCTGATCATCCTGGGGATCATCCTCGGCCTCATGATGGCGTTCGACATGGGCGGTCCGGTCAACAAGGTGGCCTACGCCTTCGCGACCACCGGCCTCGCCTCCGTCCCCGCCGACGGCGACCCGAACTCCGTGCAGTTCAAGGTGATGGCGATCGTCATGGCCGCCGGCATGACCCCGCCGCTGGGTCTGGCCCTCGCCACGACGCTCCGCAAGCGCCTGTTCACCGACGCCGAGCGCCAGAACGGCAAGGCCGCCTACCTGCTGGGCGCGTCCTTCATCTCGGAGGGGGCCATCCCGTTCGCCGCGGTCGACCCGCTGCGCGTGATCCCGTCCGCCATGGTCGGCTCGGCCGTCACGGGTGCGCTCGTCGCGCTCTTCGGCTCCACCCTCCGCGCCCCGCACGGCGGCGTCTGGGTCACCGGGCTCGTCGGGCAGCCGATCCTCTACCTGGTCGCCATCCTGGTGGGCATGGTCGTCACGGCCGTCTGCGTGATCATCGCGAAGAGCATCAAGCGCGCCCCGGTGGTCGCCGAGGTGCCCGAGCCCGCCACCGCGCAGGCCGTCCCCGCCTGATCCCCTCCGACCGACCGTCCTGAGCGGTCCCGCCGGCGGTCGCCTCCGCGCTCCTCCCCCTCTCCGAGGGAGTGGCGCGAGGCGGCCGCCGGCTTCCGCGTTCCGGGGTGCGAGCGCGGCCGGGCGGCCCGCTCCGCGGCTCCGAATAGACTGCTCCGGTGACTCGCAGCACCCTCCGCATCGCCTCCGTCAACGTGAACGGCGTCCGCGCCGCCTACCGCAAGGGGATGGGCGACTGGCTCGCCGCGCGCGACGTCGACGTCCTGGCCCTGCAGGAGGTCCGCGCCTCCACGGACGACCTCACGGGGCTCCTCGGGGACGAGTGGGATGTGCTGCACGACGAGGCGACCGCCAAAGGGCGCGCCGGAGTCGCTCTCGCCTCGCGCAGGCGCGCCACGATCCACCGCGTGACCTTCGGCGCCGACGACTTCGACTCGGCCGGACGCTGGCTCGAGGCCGACTACGAGGTCGGCGGCCGCTCGCTCACCGTCGTCTCCACCTACGTCCACTCCGGCGAGGTCGGCACCCCCAAGCAGGTCGAGAAGTACCGCTTCCTCGACGCGATGGAGGCGCGCCTGCCCGAGATCCAGGCGCACAGCGAGCTCGCCGTGGTGATGGGCGACCTCAACGTCGGCCACCGCACGCTCGACATCAAGAACTGGAAGGGCAACGTCAAGAAGGCCGGCTTCCTCCCGGAGGAGCGCGCCTACGTCGACCGCTTCGTCGGCGCCGAGGGCGACCCGGACTACAACGCCGGTGCCGGACTGGGCTGGGTCGACCTCGGCCGCCGGTTCGCGGGCGAGGTGCCCGGACCGTACACGTGGTGGTCGCAGCGCGGCCAGGCCTTCGACACCGACACCGGCTGGCGCCTCGACTACCAGCTCGCCACGCCCGCGCTCGCCGACCTCGCCCGCAGCTACGAGGTCGACCGCGCCGCCTCCTACGACACCCGCTGGTCCGACCACTCCCCCGTGGTCGTCGACTACGAGCTCTGACCCTCTCCCCCGCGAACCGACCCCTCGAGGCCACCCATGACTCCCAGCACCCCGGGCGCCAAGCCCGTCATCTTCTCCGGCATGCAGCCCTCCTCCGGGTCGCTGCACCTCGGCAACTACATCGGCGCGCTGACCCAGTGGGTCGCGATGCAGGAGGACTTCGACGCCTACTTCTGCGTCGTCGACCTGCACGCGATCACGGTCCCGCAGGACCCGCAGCAGCTCCGCGAGCGCACCCGCGCGACCGCCGCGCAGTACATCGCCGCGGGCATCGACCCCGCGCGCTCGACCCTCTTCATCCAGTCCCACGTGCCCGCTCACGCCGAGCTCGCCTGGGTCCTCAACACCCTGACCGGCTTCGGCGAGGCCAGCCGGATGACGCAGTTCAAGGACAAGTCGGCGAAGCAGGGCGCTGAGGCCGCCTCGGTGGGCCTGTTCACCTACCCGATCCTGATGGCGGCCGACATCCTGCTGTACCAGACGGACGCGGTGCCGGTCGGCGAGGACCAGCGCCAGCACCTGGAGCTCACCCGCGATCTCGCCGCGCGCTTCAACTCGCGCTTCGGCGAGACCTTCGCCGTGCCGGAGCCCCACATCGTGCGCGAGACCGCGAAGATCTTCGACCTGCAGAACCCGGGCGCCAAGATGTCGAAGTCGGCGGAGTCGGACGCGGGCCTGCTCAGCGTGCTCGACGAGCCGAAGGCGACCGCGAAGAAGATCATGCGCGCCGTGACGGACACCGAGTCGGAGGTGCGCTTCGACCGGGCGGCGAAGCCCGGAGTCTCGAACCTGCTGACGATCTACTCGGTCCTCGCCGACCGCTCCGTCGAGTCGCTGGAGCAGGAGTACGCGGGCCGCGGCTACGGGGACCTCAAGAAGGGCCTCGTCGAGGTGGTCGCCGCCACCTTCGACCCGATCCGCGCGCGGACCGCGGAGCTGCTCGCCGACCCGGCCGAGCTCGACCGGGTCCTCTCCCTCGCCGCCGACCGCGCGTCCGAGACCGCGGAGCGCACGCTCGCCGCCGTCTACGACTCCGTCGGCCTCCTCCGCCGCGTCCGCTGAGGCGGCCGTGCTGCGGCTCGCGCTCTTCGACCTCGACGACACCCTCTTCGCCCATGCCCGCGCCGTGCGGGAGGGGATCGTCGCGTACGCCGCCTCGCTCGGCGCCGCCTACGCCGGCGAGCCGGCCGAGGTGCAGCGCCGCTGGCACCTGCTCGAGGAGGAGCACTACCACCGCTACCTCGCGGGCGAGATCGACTACGAGGGCCAGCGCCGGGCGCGCGCCACGGACTTCGCCGCGGAGGCCGGAGTCGCGCTGTCTCCCGAGGAGGCGAGCAGCTGGTTCCGCGGGTACCTCGAGCACTACGTCGCCGCCTGGACCCTCCACGACGACGCGCTGCCCGTCCTCGACCGGCTCGACGCCGCCGGGGTCCGCCTCGGCGTCATCACCAACGGCGTGCTCGACTTCCAGCGGGGGAAGATCGAGGGTACGGGCCTCTCCGGTCGCTTCGAGCACGTGATCGCCTCCGGCGACGTCGGCGTCACCAAGCCGGACGCGCGGATCTTCGCGATCGCGTGCGAGCGGTTCGGGGTCTCTCCGGAGGAGGCCCTCTACGTCGGCGACCGGCTCGGCACCGACGCCGTCGGAGCGGCCGCTGCGGGCCTGCGCGGCGTCTGGCTCGACCGCGTCGGCGGTCCTGAGCACGGCCGTGTGCTGCCGCCCGAGGCGGTCGAGCTGGGCGTGCGCCGGATCGGCTCCCTGGACGCGCTGGACGCGCAGCTCGGGCTGTCGGCGGACTGAGTCCTCACCCGGTTCGGGTCTCGACAAGCCGCCTGCAGCGACTGCTCGACCAGCATGCAGGTCCGAATTGCCGGGTGTCGATCAGCCGCCTGCGGCGACCACTCGACCAGCATGGATGTCCCCGAACGACCCCGTTGCGATACCCGTTGCGCCGTCGTCGGAACGACGAAGCGCCCCACCCGACCGGAGGGTCGGACAGGGCGCATCACCGTGAACGGACTCACGCCATCCGCTCGTCGCGCAAGGCGAACGGGGAGGACGCGTGTCAGCGTCGTCTCCTAGCCGGACGCGACCCGCTCCCCGAGACGCGACCACCTCGATGAGCCGACCGCGCCGCGGCAGGCAGGGACTGCCGCGGAAGGAACTACTGCACGTCCTCGTCGATCCAGTCGAAGGTCTTGGTGACGGCCTTCTTCCAGAGGCGGTACTGGCGGGCGGCCTCGTCCTGGTCCATCTGCGGGGTCCAGCGCGAGTCCTCCTGCCAGTTCTGTCGCAGGTCGTCGAGGTTCTCCCAGAAGCCGACCGCGAGACCGGCCGCGTAGGCCGCTCCGAGCGCGGTGGTCTCCGCGACGACCGGTCGGACGACCGGGACGCCGAGGATGTCGGCCTGGAACTGCATGAGCAGGTTGTTGGCGATCATTCCGCCGTCGACCTTGAGCTCCTGCAGGGGGACGCCGGAGTCGGCGTTGACCGCGTCCAGGACCTCGCGGGTCTGGAAGGCGGTCGCCTCGAGCGCGGCGCGGGCGATGTGGCCCTTGTTGACGTAGCGGGTGAGGCCGACGAGGGCTCCGCGGGCGTCGGAGCGCCAGTAGGGGGCGAACAGACCCGAGAAGGCGGGGACGAAGTACGCGCCTCCGTTGTCCTCGACGGTGGCGGCCAGCGCCTCGACCTCGGGGGCCGAGCCGATGAGGCCCAGGTTGTCGCGCAGCCACTGGATCAGCGAGCCGGAGACCGCGATCGAGCCCTCGAGCGCGTAGTGCACCTCGCCGTCGCCGAGCTTGTAGCCGATGGTGGTGAGCAGACCGTTCTTCGAGTGGACGATCTCGGTGCCCGTGTTGAAGATCAGGAAGTTGCCGGTGCCGTAGGTGTTCTTCGCCTCGCCCGGATCGAACGCCGCCTGGCCGAAGGTCGCGGCCTGCTGGTCGCCGAGGATGCCGGCGATCGGGACCTCGCGCAGCAGCGACGAGGACTCGACGTGGCCGTAGACCTCGGAGGAGGAGCAGACCTCGGGGAGCATCGACTTCGGGACCCCGAAGGCCTCGAGGATGTCGTCGCGCCACTCGAGGGTCTCGAGGTCGAGGAACAGGGTGCGGGAGGCGTTGGTGACGTCGGTCTTGTGGACGCCGCCGTCGATGCCGCCGGTCAGGTTCCAGAGGACCCAGGTGTCCGTCGTGCCGAAGATCAGGTCGCCCGCCTCGGCCTTCTCGCGAGCACCCTCGACGTTCTCGAGGATCCAGACGATCTTGGTGCCGGAGAAGTAGGTCGCGAGCGGGAGGCCCACGATCGACTTGAAGCGGTCAGCGCCCTCGTCGCCCGCGAGGCGGTCGACGATCGACTGGGTGCGGGTGTCCTGCCAGACGATCGCGTTGTAGACCGGCTTGCCGGTCGTCCTGTCCCAGACGACAGCGGTCTCGCGCTGGTTGGTGATGCCGACGGAGGCGATGTCGTGGCGGGTCAGGTCGGCGCGGGAGAGAGCCTGGCCGATCACCTCGCGGACGTTGTTCCAGATCTCGATCGGGTCGTGCTCGACCCAGCCGGCGCGCGGGAAGATCTGCTCGTGCTCCTTCTGGCCGGTGGAGACGATCGATCCCTTCTTGTCGAAGATGATCGCGCGGGACGACGTGGTCCCCTGGTCGATAGCGATGACGTAGTCAGCCATGAATGATTACTCCTTCGTAACGGGGGTGAAAGGAAGCGCGGCGGTCTAGAGGACCGGGAGCAGCACGAGCGAGGCGAGGCCCGCGAGCACTCCACCGACGATCGGGCCGGCGACGGGCACCCAGGCGTAGCTCCAGTCGCTCGAGCCCTTGCCCTTGATCGGCAGCAGCGCGTGCGCGATGCGGGGGCCGAGGTCGCGGGCGGGGTTGATGGCGTAGCCGGTCGGGCCGCCGAGGGAGGCGCCGATCGCGATCACCAGGATGGCGACGGGCAGCGCGCCGAGCGCGGCCAGACCGCCGTCGCCCTGACGTCCGCCGCCGAAGCCGATGACGACGAAGACGAGGACGAAGGTGCCGATGACCTCGGTGACGAAGTTCCAGCCGTACGAGCGGATCGCCGGGCTGGTCGAGAAGACGCCGAGCTTGTTGGCCGCGTCGGGCTCCTCGTCGAAGTGCTGCTTGTAGGCGAGCCAGCAGAAGACGGCACCGAGGATCGCACCGATCATCTGGGCGAGGATGTAGACGAGGATCGAGACGATGTCGACGGGCACGCCGGATCCGAACTCGGTCGCTCCACTCGCGACGAGGCCCAGGGTGACCGCGGGGTTGAGGTGCGCCCCCGAGTTGTACGAGACGATCACACCGGCGAAGACAGCGAAGCCCCAGCCGATGTTGACCATGAGGGTTCCGCCGTTGAGACCCTTGCTCTTCACGAGCGCGACGTTGGCGACGACACCGCAGCCGAGGAGCACGAGCATGGCCGTTCCCACGACTTCGGCGAGGAAGACCACTCCGAGATTGTCCACGTTGACCTTTTCCTTTTCGTAAGACGGACGCGCACAGGCGTCCGCGGCGGGCTTCGATGCCCGACGGTGTGAAGTTATCGGCGCCCTGTCCTAGCGACAAGGAACGGCGCGTGCACGTTTGTGCGTTGTCACGACGGAAGCCCCGGTCGAGGTGGTCCTCGGTCCGGGGCTTCCGTCGATCCGCGCCTGATCGCCGATCAGGAGGCGGGCACGGCCGTCGGGGTCTGCACCGAGGTGCCCCCGACGTCGACGCCGTTGTACTCCTTGAGGTGCGCGATGGTCGCGTCGACCTCCGACGCGCGGGCGGCGTCGTCCCAGCCCAGCACGGCGCCCGTGTGCTCGGCGAGCTCCTCGAGGAGCTCGCGGCTCAGGCCGCCCGTGAAGGCGTGGTTGGTGCGGCGCATCACCAGGTCGATGAGGTGCACCACGCTCTCGCGCTGGGCGAGGTAGCGGATCTCACCGGTGGTGAAGTCCTTGTCGAAGTCGAGCGCCTCGTCGTGTCCGTCGGCCAGGGCCTCGATGACCTCCTGCGCGCGGGTGCCGTAGCGCTCGAGCAGCTGGCCCGTGCGGGCCGAGGAGAGCCCGGAGCGGTGCTGGCTGATCCACTGCGCGCGGGACGCGTCGGTGCGCGGGAAGCCCTTGCCGCCTCCGATGGGGGTCTTCACGGTGGAGACGCGACGGGTCACGCCGATCCGCTTGAAGACCTCGTTCGAGAGGTGCTCCGACAGGGCGCGGAACGTCGTCCACTTGCCGCCGACCAGGCTGAGCACGGGCGAGCCGTTGCCGGGGAGCGTCGAGGGCTCGATGCGGTAGTCGCGGGAGACGAAGCCCGGGGCCTCGTCGTCGTGGCGGGGCAGCGGGCGGATGCCGGAGAACTTGAAGACGATCTGCGAGCGGTCCACGCGGATGGCCGGGAAGACGTGGTTCACGAGCTCGAAGAAGTAGTCGATCTCCTCCTCCGTGCACACCGCCGGCTTCGTGGGGTCGGCGTCGATGTCGGTCGTGCCGACCATCACGCGGCCCTTGAGCGGGTAGATGAGGACGATGCGTCCGTCGCTGTGCTCGAAGAACATCTCGCGGCCCTCGCAGGCCTCGACCAGCTCGGGGTTGTCGAGCACGATGTGCGAGCCCTTGGTGCCGCCCATGAACGTCGTGGTCGTGCCGAGGGCCGTGTTGGTGAAGTCGGTCCACGGTCCGGAGACGTTGACGACGACGTCCGCCGCGAAGGTGAACTCCTCGCCGGACTCGCGGTCGCGGAGGACGACGCCCTTCTCGTCGGCGCCGACGGCCTCGACGTAGTTGGCCGCGCGGGCCTTGCTGCCGCCGATCAGCGCGTCGTGGAGCACGTCGAGCGCGAGGCGCTCGGGCTCGTGCACGGAGGCGTCGAAGTAGGTGGCGGTGTACTTGATCTTCGGGTCGAGCTTGGGGAGCTCGTTCAGCGAGCGCTTGCGCCCGTGGAACTGGTGGCGCGGGACCGTGCCGCCGTCGCGGGAGAAGAAGTCGTACATCGTGAGGCCGACCTTGATCAGCAGCGCACCGCGCTCCTGCGGCTTGCCCGACTTGTGGGTCAGGAAGCGCAGCGGAGCCGCGAGGATGCCCGAGAACGTCGAGTAGATCGGGATCGTCGTCTGCAGCGGCTTCACGTAATGGGGAGCGATCTTCAGCAGGCCGTTGCGCTCGTGCACGCCCTCGTTGACGAGTCGGAACTCCCCGTTCTCGAGGTAGCGGATGCCGCCGTGGATCATGTGGCTCGAGGCGCTCGAGGCACCGGAGACGTAGTCGCCGCGCTCGACGAGGGCGACGTCGACGCCGTTGAGCGCGAGCTCGCGGAACGTCCCGATGCCGTTGATGCCACCGCCGATGACCAGGACCGTGGCGCGGGGGTTGTCGCGGAGAGCAGCGACGCTCTCGCGCAGAGCGGAGTTTCCGGGAGTTCCGTCGGACTGTGCCACTTCGTACTCGCCTTCGTGTCGTAGGGGTGTCGTCGAGGCCTCCGCACCAGCGTGCACCGGGGAGATGACCGATTGATTTCGCGGAGGAATACAGCCATCCTTGACCCGACAACACATCCGGTCAAGACGGGTGGAAATCCGTGCAGGGAGCGCTATGACCCCGGTGAGACCGGTCGTCGAACTCGACGAGACGACCCACGCGACCCATCCCGACAAGACGCGGGACGCGCTGCGTGCGGCCCAGCTGTACTACATGCAGGATCTGACGATGGACGCGATCGCGCACGAGCTGCACACGTCGCGCTCCTCCGTCTCGCGCCTGCTCTCGCACGCCCGCGCGACCGGCCTGGTCGACATCCAGATCCGCTCCCCCCTCGACCGGGCGAGCGCCCTCTCGGCCGAGGTGCGGTCCCACTTCGACATCACGGCGCACATCGTGCCGGTGCCGGACCACACCAGCGAGATCGACCGGCTCGAGCGGGTCGCCCTGTCCGCAGCGAGGATCCTCGGGCAGTTCATCGACTCGAACATGATCGTCGGCATCGCCTGGGGCTCCACGATGAGCGCGATCAGCCGCCACCTGATCGCCAAGGAGACGCACAACACGCAGATCGTGCAGCTGAACGGCGCCGGCAACACCGAGACCACGGGCATCAACTACTCGAGCGAGATCCTCCGCCGCTTCGGTGACGCCTACGCGGCGAAGGTCCAGCAGTTCCCGGTGCCGGCGTTCTTCGACGACCCGACCACCAAGCAGGCGGTGTGGCGCGAGCGCTCCACCCGACGGGTCCTGGAGCTGCAGCAGCGGATGGACGTGGCGCTGTTCGGGCTCGGGTCGCCGTTCGCGGCGGTCCCCTCGAAGGTCTACATCGGCGGCTACCTGGAGCCGAGCGACTTCACCTCGCTCAGCGGCTCCGGGGTCGTCGGCGACGTCGCGACGGTGTTCTACCGGTCCGACGGCAGCTGGGACGACATCCCCATGAACGAACGTGCAAGCGGTCCGGACCTCTCCACGGTGCGCCGCGCGTCGCGCCGGATCTGCGTCGTGTCGGGCGCCTCGAAGCTGCCGGGCCTGCGCGGCGCCCTGGCGGCCGGCCTCATCACCGACCTCATCCTCGACGAGGGAACGGCCCGCGCCCTCATCTCGGACTGACGTCCGCGCTCCCCTCCCTCTCCCCCCGCCGCGAGATGCCACTTGTGACGCTTCCGTCCGGCGTGTCGCCAGCACAGGTGGCATCTCGCGAGGGTCGTCAGAGCGCGAGCGCGCGGCGGACCCGGGCGGCGGTGGCGTCCGGGTCGAGCATGCCCGAGGCCCGCACTCGGACGACCCGGTAGCCGAGGGCCTCGATCGCTTCGATCCGGGCGATGTCGCGCTCGTACTGTGCACGATCGGTGCGGTGGTGGTCACCGTCGTACTCGACGACGACGCGCGCGATCCGGTAGAGCATGTCGACCCGAGCGACGAAGCACCCGTCGGCATCGGACAGCTCCACCTGCAGCTCCGGCTCGGGAAGCCCGGCCCTGACCAGCAGGAGCCGCAGCAGGGTCTCGCGGGGCGACTCCGCCCCGACCCGGAGGTGGCCCGCTGCTTCGCGTGCTCGCCGGCCGCCACGCCCGCGGAACCGCGCTGCACGCTCCGTGAGGACCGGGAGGTCGACCCGCAGGCCGCGCCTGCGTCCCTCGTCATCAGGGAGGACGATCGCGTCGCCGAGGACGATGAGCTCGTCGAGACGGCGGGAGTCGGCCAGGTGGCAGAAGGTCGAAGCGGGGTCGGCTGCCGGGTATCGCGTTTGCACCACGGCGACCGCCTCGTCCCAGAGATGGTGTGACCGCACGCCCACCCGTCGGGCGGCTCGCATCGGAGGAGCGACCGAGACGTCGAGCGGACTCGTCGCGGTCATCCGCCGATCCGGCAGGCCCAGCAGATGCGCTGCCGTGCCGTGGGAGAAGAACTCGCCCGGCCGCATCACAGCGGAGAACGCGGCGATCCGCTCGTCGACATCGGCCGGCTCAAGCGCTGCACGGGCTCCCCGGAACACGGCGACCGGGTAGTCCCGGACGAGACCGTGTCGCGACTGCCCGCTCGTCGATGCATTCATGACCCCGGGGTGCTGCTGCTCGCTCATGCCCCGCAGGGTGCCCGATCCGCCGCCCACCCCGCTCGCGTTCTCCACACCCCCTCCTGCGAGATGCCACCTGTGAGGGCGACACGCCGAAGGAGACCGTCGCAAGTGGCATCTCGCGGAAGGGGAAGGGTGAGGCGGGATCGGTCAGGACTCGCGGGCGTGCGCGTCGAGGAACTCGTAGACCTCGGCGTCGTCGATGCCCGGGAAGGTCCCCGACGGGAGCGGCGCGAGCACGTGCGCGTGAAGGCGCGCGCTCGGCCAGGCGTTGCCGTCCCAGCGCGCGGCGAGCTCCGACGGGGCGCGTCGGCAGCAGGACTCGTCGGGGCAGCGGGAGAGCTCGCGGCGGTCGGTGTCGCGGCCTCGGAAGAAGCGGGCCTCGGCGAACGGGACGCCCACGGTGATCGAGAACTCCTCGGTGGCGGTCGTGCCGGTCTGCGACGCCGACCAGAAGGTCCCCGCCGGGGTGTCGACGTACTGGTAGTACTCCGTCGTCCGGTTGGTCCGGGTGAACGCGGAGCGCGCCGACCAGTAGCGGCAGACCACCTGGCCCTCGACGGCCCCGGTGACGTCGGTCGGCAGCGGCAGCCCGTCGTTCTCGTAGGCCTTCTGGATCGAGCCGTCTCCCAGCACCCGCAGGAAGTGCATCCGGATGTCGAGGTGCGAGGTGAGCAGGTTCGTGAAGCGCAGGGCGGCGGCCTCGTGGGTGACGCCGAAGCCGTCGCGGAAGTCCTCCACCGAGATGTCCCGCTCGCGCTTCGCCTCCTGGAGGAACGCGACCGCCGGCTCCAGCGGCATCAGGCACGCGGCGGCGAAGTAGTTGATCTCGAGGCGCTGGCGGAGGAAGTCGGCGTAGGTCACCGGCCGCTCGTGCCCGAGGAGGCGGTGCGCCATCGCCTGCAGCGCCAGCGCCCGCAGGCCGTGGCCCCCGGGGATCGAGGCGGGCGGGAGGTAGATCCTGCCGTTCGCGAGGTCGATCACCGAGCGGGCGGAGTGCGGCAGGTCGCCGACGTGGATGATCTCGAAGCCGAGGTGCCGGGCCATCTTCGAGACGGAGCTGTGGGTCAGTGCTCCTCCGCGGTGCCCGACGGTGCGGAGCATCTCGCCCGCCACCTCCTCGATCTCGGGCAGGTAGGAGCTGCGCTCGCGCAGCTGGAGCCGCTGGGCGGTGTTGGCCCGGCGCGCCTCCTCCGGTGTGGCACTCGCCTCGCTCCGGCGACGGGCGAGCTCGCGGTAGACGCCGAGGAACGCCTCCAGCACGGGCGTGCTCAGCCCCTTGTTGACCTTGAACTCGGGCAGGCCGAGCGAGCGGTACAGCGACCCCTTCTGCACGCGCGCCAGCTCGATCTCCAGCGCGGCCCGCTCGCTCGGCGGCTCGTCCGAGAGCAGCGCCGCCAGCTCGACGCCGAGCGCGGCCGCGAGGCGCTGCAGGAGGGAGAGGCGCGGCTCGCGGCGGCCCGTCTCGATCAGCGAGAGCTGGCTCCCCGACACGTCGACGCGCTCGGCGAGCTGCCCGAGGGTCAGTCCGCGCCGGGTGCGGAAGTGGCGCAGGCGCTGCCCGAGCAGCACGGCGTCGGAGCCCGGGGCGGGTGTCGAGGGATCGGTCACGGCGAGCTCCAGCGGTCGGTTGTGACGGAAGCGCAAAAAGGTGGTTTCTTGACCGCCTGAGCGCCGGGAATACCTCCTGATCCTCCTCCATCCTGGCTTCAGGCGCTACTGAGCGCCCCTCCCGGCCCGGCCGGCCTCTTCCCGGCTGCGGCCGGCGACTCCCCACCCCCGTCGACGACGACCACCGAAAGCGGAGCCAGCATGAGCATCTACAGCAACACCGTCCGACTCGAGCCGAGCACCATGACCGCGCCGACGTCCGTCCCCGCGCCCGTCGTGCCGCCGGCGCCCCTCGCCCTCCGCCGCTGGGTGCGCGAGACCGCCGCGATCCTCCAGCCCGACGCGATCGAGTGGAGCGACGGCTCCCCCGCGGAGTGGTACCGCCTGACCGAGCGGCTCGTCGCCTCCGGCACGCTCCTCCCGCTCAATCCGGAGTGGCGGCCCGGCTCGTTCCTGGCCCGCACCGACCCGGACGACGTCGCCCGGGTCGAGGACCGCACCTTCATCTGCACGACCGACGAGGCCGACGCGGGACCGACCAACAACTGGCGCGAGCCCGCCGCGATGAGGGCCGAGCTCGCTCCCCTCCTCGACGGAGCGATGCGCGGACGGACGATGTACGTCGTGCCGTTCTCGATGGGGCCCGTCGGCGGTCCGCTCTCGCAGCTGGGCGTCCAGGTCACCGACTCGGCCTACGCGGTGCTGAACCTGCGGATCATGGCGCGCGTGGGCTCCGAGCCGCTCGCAGCCTTCACCGAGGAGACCCCGTTCGTCCGCGGCGTGCACACCGTGGGGCTGCCTCTCCGCGTCGCGGACGGCGTCACCCGCGAGGACGTCGCCTGGCCGTGCAGCCCGGTGAAGTACATCACCCAGTTCCCGGAGACGCGCGAGATCGTCTCGTACGGCTCCGGCTACGGCGGCAACGCCCTGCTGGCGAAGAAGTGCTTCGCCCTGCGCATCGCCTCGGCGATGGGGCGCGAGGAGGGCTGGCTCGCCGAGCACATGCTGCTGATCCGCATCGTCTCGCCCGAGGGACGGCGCTACCACGTCGCCGCCGCCTTCCCGAGCGCGTGCGGCAAGACCAACCTCGCGATGATACAGCCCGCGATCCCCGGCTGGCGGGTCGAGACGCTGGGCGACGACATCACCTGGATGCGCCGCGGCGAGGACGGACGCCTCTGGGCGATGAACCCGGAGACGGGCTTCTTCGGCGTCGCTCCCGGCACCGGGGAGACCTCGAACCCGAACGCCGTGCAGACGCTCTGGGGCAACACGATCTTCACCAACGTCGCGCTCCGCGAGGACGGCGACGTGTGGTGGGAGGGCCTGACCGACGAGGTCCCGGAGCGGCTGACCGACTGGCGCGGGCAGCCGTGGACGCCGGCGTCCGGCACGCCCGCCGCGCACCCCAACTCCCGCTTCACCGCGCCGGCCGCGCAGTGCCCGTCGCTCTCCGCCGACTGGGACGCCCACGAGGGCGTGCCGCTGGACGCGATCGTCTTCGGTGGCCGACGGGCGAGCAACGTCCCGCTGGTCACGCAGGCCACCTCGTGGCAGCACGGCGTCTTCCTGGGTGCGACCGTCGCCTCCGAGAAGACCGCGGCCGCGGAGGGCACGGTCGGGGAGCTGCGCCGCGATCCGTTCGCGATGCTCCCCTTCTGCGGCTACAACATGGCCGACTACTTCGCGCACTGGCTCGCGATCGGCGCTGAGCTCGGCGATGCGGCGCCGGCGGTGTTCCAGGTCAACTGGTTCCGTAAGGACGCGGGCGGCGAGTTCCTCTGGCCCGGCTTCGGCGAGAACGCGCGGGTGCTGCAGTGGCTCGTCCGCCGCCTGGAGGGGCTGGCGGAGGCGCGGCGGAGCCCCCTCGGCGACCTGCCGGTCGCGATCAACACGCACGGGCTCCGGCTCTCCGCGGCCCAGAAGGAGGAGCTGTTCTCCGTCCCTGTCGAGGCGTGGCTGGAGGAGTGCGCGCTCACGGAGGAGTTCTTCACGCGGTTCGGCGACCGGCTGCCGCCCGAACTGACCGCCGAGCTCCAGGCCCTGCGGTTCCGGCTCCTCGCCGAGAAGCTGCCGCTGGCGGCCTGATCCCCCTGACCGAGCCGGCTCCTGCCGGACACCCCTGTGGCCCGCGGGCGGATCATCCCCCTTTCCTCGCACCCCCGCGGGTCCACTCCCCCCTTCCGCTCCCACGACGACGGGCACCATGACCGACCGCATCACGCTCCGCTTCCTCGCCGCCCCGCAGGACGCCACCGCCGACGGCCGCAGCGCCCAGGCCGGCCGCGTCCTCGAGTGGATCGACAAGGCCGGCTACGCCTGCGCCGTGGGCTGGAGCGGCGGCTACTGCGTGACGGCGTACGTTGGCAACGTCCACTTCACCCGGCCCATCTCGGTCGGCAACCTGATCGAGGCGACCGCCCGCGTCATCCACACCGGGCGCACGAGCATGCACGTGCTGGTGCAGGTCGCGCAGGCGGATCCGCGGACCGGCCTCTACGAGGACGCCACGCACTGCCTCCTCGTGTTCGTGGCCGTCGACGACGAGAAGAGGCCGCGGTCGGTCCCGGAGTGGCGGCCCCGCTCGATCGAGGACCTGTCCCTCGCCGAGGGCGCCGCCGCGCGCATCGACGGCCGCCGACGGCTGCACGACGTGATGCGCGCCCAGGAGTACACCGAGGAGGGCACCGGTCCGCGGATCGTGTTCCGCTTCCTCGCGGCGCCGGGCGACGTCAACTGGGGCGGCAACGCCCACGGCGGGATCGTGATGCGCTGGATCGACGAGGCGGCCGACGCGGTCGCGCAGCGCTGGACCGGCCGCGACGCGGTGGCCGTCTACTCCGGCGGGATCCACTTCTACCGTCCGGTGCGCATCGGGCACCTCGTCGAGGTGGAGGCGCGCCTCATCCACACGAGCGCCCGGAGCATGCACCTGGCGGTGCACGTGCGCTCCGGGGACCCGCGGACCGGCGAGCTGGAGCTGACCACGCAGTGCCGGAGCGTCTTCGTGGTGCGGGGCGCCGACGGGGCGGCCGAGCCGGTTCCGCCTCTCGAGCTGCGGACCGAGGAGGACCGGCGTCTGGACGCCCATGCGCGCGAGCTGATCCTCCTGCGCGCGGCGCTGCCGCCGCTCCCGCTCGCGGGGACGGCCGGCGCTAGGGTCGGAGCGTGAAGCTGCCGATCCTCGTCCTCAACGGCCCGAACCTGAACCTGCTCGGCACCCGCGAGCCCGAGCTCTACGGCTCGGACACCCTCGTCGACGCCGAGGCGCTGGCGGCGGAGGCGGCCGAGCGGCACGGCTTCACGGTCGAGACCTTCCAGAGCAGCTCGGAGGGCGCGATCGTCAACCGGCTGCACGCGGCTCGCGGCTCCGTCTCGGGAGTGGTGCTCAACGCCGGGGCGTACACGCACACGTCGATCGCGATCCGCGACGCCGTCCTCGCGACCGAGCTGCCGATGGTCGAGGTGCACGTGAGCAACGTGCACCGGCGCGAGCCGTTCCGGCAGCACTCCTACCTCTCGGACGTCGCGATCGCCGTCATCGTCGGCGCGGGGATCGCCGGCTACGGCTACGCGGTGGACGTGCTCGCGCGAGCGGCGGAGAAGCCATGAGCGGCCTCGCACGCTCCTTCGGCAGCGCGGTCGACGCCTACGACCGCGGGCGGCCCGGCTACCCCGACGACGCCGTCGACTGGATCCTGGAGCACGCCCCCGCGCGGGTGGCGGGCGCCTTCATCCCGGAGCGGGCCCGCGCGGCGGGAGCCGACGCCTCCGATCGGCTGCGCGCCGTGGACCTCGGCGCGGGAACGGGCAAGTTCACCGCGTCGCTCGCGTCCCGCGGCCTCGACGTGACCGCGGTCGAGCCCGACGCGGAGATGCTCGCGCGGCTCGCCTCGAATCTGCCGGGGGTCCGCCCCGAGGAGGGGACGGCCGAGGCGATCCCCGCCGCGGACGCCTCCGCGGAGCTCGTCACCGCCGCGCAGTCGTGGCACTGGGTCGACGCCGAGCGCTCGGGAGCCGAAGTCGCCCGCGTCCTGGTGCCGGAGGGCGTGCTCGCGCTGGTGTGGAACATCCGCGACGAGTCGGTCCCCTGGGTGCGCCGGCTCGGCGAGGTCGCCGGAGCCTCCACCGCCGAGCGCTTCGAGACGCTCCGGCCGCCGCTCGGCTCCGCTCTCGAGCGGGTGGCGTTCGCGGCCTTCGAGTGGTCCTTCGAGCTGGACCGAGCCGGGGTGCGGGACATGTTCGCGTCCCGCAGCTCCGTCATCGCGATGCCCGACGAGGAGCGCGCCGCGGTCCTCGCGGCGGTCGACGCCGTGGTGGACGAGGAGTCGGGCGGGAGCGGGACCGTCGCGATGCCGTACTCGACGCGCGTGACGATCGCGCGCCGCTCCTCCTCCGCCTGACTCCGCGCCGCGCGCCGCGGACCGCCCCGCCCGCCGACTACCCTCGGAGGGCGCCGCACCGGCGCGAGCACCGAGAGCACGAGGAGAGACGCACGTGAGCATCATCGCCGCCGCAGACGGGTCCGCACTGGGCAACCCCGGCCCCGCCGGCTGGGCCTGGTACGTCGACGACGAGCGCTGGGCCGCGGGCGGCTGGTCGCACGGCACGAACAACATCGGCGAGCTCACCGCGGTGCTCGAGCTGCTGCGCGCGACCGCGCAGGAGGAGGAGCCGCTGCACATCCTCTGCGACAGCCAGTACGCCATCAAGGCCTGCACCGAGTGGCTGCCGGGCTGGAAGCGGAAGGGCTGGCGCAAGGCCGACGGCAAGCCGGTGATGAACGTCGAGATCATCAAGGCGCTCGACGAGGAGCTGCAGGGCCGGGCGGTCACCTTCGAGTGGGTGAAGGGGCACGCCAACCACCGGATGAACGAGGCCGCCGACGTCCGCGCCCGGAGCGCCGCGACCGCCTACCAGCGCCGGCAGCCCGTCGACGCCGGACCCGGATGGCCGACGGCCGCCGCCGTGCCCGCCGCGGCCGCTGCGCCCCCCGTCGAGGACTCCGCCACCCTCTTCTAGCCGCGTTCCCCCTGGGGCAGCCGCAGCAGCCCCGTCGCCACCAGCTCGCGCACCCGCGGCAGCACCGAGTCGGACACCGCCTCCTCCTCGACCTGGAGGAGCGAGGCGACCGCCGCCGCGATCGCCGCCACCGAGAGCTCGCCGTCGCAGGCGCCGACCACGGCGGCCAGCGCCGTGTCGACCTCCTCGACCCGGGCGAAGCCGCCGCCCTGCCGCAGCCGCAGCACCGTCGGATCGTCGTTGCCCGGCCAGTAGTGCCGCTCCTCCGTGACGTCTCCGGCGACGACCAGGGCGAGACCCGCCAGAGCGCGATCGTCCATCGACGCGAGGGCCTCGGCCGCGTCGAGGCAGGCGGCGAGGTGGCCGCCCAGGCCCGCGGTCGCGACCGGCGTGGTGATCCGCTCGAGGCGGCGGATCGGCGGGCGGGGCTGCTCGGGCAGGCGGAGCGTGACGTAGCCGAAGCCGACGCCGGTCACCCCGCGCCGCTCGAAGTCGGTCAGCCAGGCGTCGACCAGCGCGTCGAACGCGGGGCCGCGAGTCGTGCCGCCGTCCCGGATCCAGGTCTCGGCGTAGACCGCCGGATCCTGACGCTCGCGCTCCACGACCCAGACGTCCAGCGGAGAGGCGGTCCCGCCCATCCAGGCGTCGAGCCCCTCGGGCCCCGCCTCGAGCGCCTGCTCCAGCGGGCTGCGGGCGTCGGCGAGCCAGTCCGCGATCCGGTCGAAGGCGTCCGCGCCCTCCCGGTACTCCCAGTTCCCCAGGAGCTGCGCGACACCGCCGGGCACCAGGTGCTCGGCTGCTCCGAGGATCACGCGGCGCACGATCTCGTCGCCCTCCAGCCCGCCGTCGCGGTACTCGTAGGAGGGGACGCCCTCGACTCGCGGCGTGATGACGAACGGCGGGTTCGTGACGATGTGGTCGAAGCGCTCCCCCGCGACCGGCTCGTAGAGGCTGCCGAGGCGGAACTCGATGTTCTCGATCCCGTTGAGCGCCGCGGTGAAGGAGGCGAGCGCGAGCGCGCGCTCGGAGATGTCGGTGGCGACCACCTGCTCGGCGTGGCGGGAGGCGTGCAGCGCCTGGATCCCGCAGCCGGTCCCCAGGTCGAGCACGCGGCCGACGGGCCGCTGGATCATCAGGCCGGTCAGCGTGAGGCTCGCGCCGCCGACGCCGAGCACGTGGTCCTCGTCGAGCGCGCGGCCGAGGGCGAGCTCCCCGAGGTCGGAGGCGATCCACCAGGAGGCCGCGCCGCGCTGGTCGACCACGTCGTAGGGGCGCAGGTCGAGGGCCGCGGTGACGACGGCTCCGGCCTCGACGCGCACCAGGCCGAGCTCCACCGCCCCCTCCAGCGCGAGAGCGCCGAACGCCTCGTCCGCGTCGTCGGCCGAGACGGGATCGGCCAGGAGGAACAGGCGGGCGAGGGTGGCCAGCGCGTCGTGGTCGCCGCTGCGCTCGAGGGCGCGGCGGGCGGGGACCCGGTCGCCGCGGTGCAGCGCCTCGGCCGCTTCGTCGCCCCAGAGCCCCCGCACGGCGTCCACGCCGTAGCGGGCGCGGATCAGATCGTCGCGCAGGAGGGCGATGCGGGCTCGGTCGAACGGGTCTGCGGAGAACACCGCTCCATCCTCCTGCACGCGGGTCGGCCACCGGGGCCGCCGCGGCCGTACGATCGGAGGCATGCCGCTGACCGGAGAGTACGAACCCAGCACGTCCGAGTGGGCCCGCGAGCAGGCGGAGCTCTACGAGCGGACCGGCGGAGCCGAGGGGAACCTCCTCCGCGGCCGCCCCATCATCGTCCTGACCACCGTCGGCTCGAAGAGCGGGAAGCTCCGCAAGACCGCGCTGATGCGCGTCGAGCACGAGGGCGAGTACGTGGTCGTCGCGTCCAAGGGCGGCGCGCCCGAGCACCCCGTCTGGTACGGCAACATGCTCAAGGAGCCGCACGTCGAGCTGCAGGACGGGCCCGTGAAGAAGGACTACGCCGCGAGCGTGCTCGAGGGCGATCTGCGCGCGGCCTGGTGGGAGCGCGCGGTCGCCGCGTGGCCGGACTACGCCGAGTACCAGACGAAGACCGAGCGGCAGATCCCGCTCGTGCTGCTCACTCCCTGGTCCTGAGTGCGGCGGGCGGCTCGGCCCGTCGCTGAGGCGGCCGTCCTCCGGTCGAGGTCGCGCCGCACGGCAGGCGCCTCACGTGGGCGGCGAGCCCAGCGGATCCCGTCCGGCCTCAGACCCGGGCCGCGATGAGGTCGAGCACCTTCGGGCTCGAGAGCAGCGCGAAGTGGCCGACCACCGAGACCGCGATGTTCTCGCGCGCCCCGGCGAGGCGGCTCCCTCCGGGGATGTACTGGTCGCGCATCCCGTAGATCGACGTGATGCGCGCGTCGGCCTCGCGCTCAGCCAGCAGGGTGCGGATCAGCGGGCGGTGGGGTGCGAACTCCCGGAGCGCCCGCGCCGGGGCGATCCGTGCGAGCGACGAGCCGTTGAACGGGGTCGAGACGGCGATCATCCGCTCGATCCGCCCGTCCTCGCGGTCGTCGACGACCATCATGTGCTTGCCGATCAGGCCGCCCTTGCTGTGCGCGACGACGACGACTCCGCGCAGATCGTGCTCGCGCAGGTAGTCCTGGCCGAGTCCGGCCGACGCGACGATCGGCCGCGTGTTGTAGCCGAGCGCGGGCAGCACGTGGATCGGATGGCCCGCCGCGTGCAGCCTCTCGGCGATGGGCCTGAGGAACTGCCACGTCTCGTAGATGCCGGGGATGAGCAGCACCGGAGCGCCGTCGCCGGACGCGTACCGCGACACGTCCCAGCCCTCCCGCAGGTGCACGAAGCGCGAGCCGTAGGCGTAGCGGTAGTCGCGGAGGTACGCGCGCCGCAGCGAGGTCGAGCGGCGCGGGCGGGCGGAGTCACGCGCCGGCATGGGCCCGCTCCAGCCCCGCGATGTCGAGGCGGCTCATCGCGAGCATCGCCTGCAGAGCGCGCGCGGACGCCTCGGGGTCGGCGCCTCCGAGCAGACGCGGGAGGACCTCCGGCACGATCTGCCAGGACAGCCCCCAGCGGTCGCGGAGCCAGCCGCAGCGGCTCTCCTCGCCGCCGTCCGCGATCAGGGCGTCCCACAGCCGGTCGAGCTCGGACTGGCCGCCGACGGTCACGACGATCGAGACGGCCTCGGTGAACGGGAACCGCGGCCCGGCGTTGATCGCCTGGAACCGCTGCCCGTCGAGCTCGAACGTCACCGACAGCACCTCGCCGGGCGACGGGGAGCCCTCCGGCAGCACCTGGCTTCCGGTGATCCGCGAGTTCGGCACCAGCTCTGTGTAGAAGCGCGCCGCCTCCCCCGCGCCGTCGTCGAACCAGAGGAAGGTGCTGACCGCGCCCATCGGAGTCTCCGTCCTGCGCGGGAGGGTCTCCGCGGCTCCCTCAGTGTGCCGCGGTGGCGCCCTCCCCGCGACGGATCACAGCGGGTTGACGCCGAACGCCGTGGCCAGCTTGTCGATCTTCTTGGCGCGGCCCAGCCGGGGCAGGTCGCTGCCGTCGCGGATGACGCGGCCGCGGGCCTCGAAGTCGTCGAGGAAGTCGCGGGCCCAGGCGACGTCGGACGGCGTCGGGCTGATGACCTCGTTGATCACGGCGAGCTGCTCGGTGTCGAGGCAGAGCTTCCCGGTGAGGCCGAGCGAGACCGTGAGCGCGGACTGCTCGCGCAGCACGGGGTGGCTGTTCGAGACGGTCGGTCCGTCGATCGGGCCGGGCAGGTCGCCGATGCGCGAGGCGACGACCAGGCGCGAGCGCGGGTAGGCCATTGCGAGATCGTCGGCGCTGGTGCCGGTGTCGCGGCGGTAGTCGCCACTGCCGAACGCGAGGCGGAAGGTGCCGCGGGCGCGGGCGATCGAGACCGCCTCCTCGATGCCGAGGGCGGACTCGACCAGGGCGAGCACCGGGGTGGAGCCGCCGAGGCGGTCGAAGGTCTCGGTGACGTGCTCAGCGGCCTCGGTCTTGGCGAGCATGACGCCGGCGAGGCCGGGCAGGCCCTTCAGCGCGTCGACGTCGTCGGACCAGAACGGGGTGGAGTGGTCGTTGATGCGGACCCAGGCGCGCTTCTCGCCGGTCAGCCACTCCGCGACGTCGGTCCGCGCGTCGGGCTTCGCCTTGGGGTCGACCGCGTCCTCGATGTCGAGGACGATCTGGTCGGCGCGGGACGCGTGCGCGGCGTCGAACGTCTCGGTGCGGGTGGCGTTCACCAGCAGCCAGGAGCGCGCGATCTCGGGGGCGACGTCGCGCCCCTTCCGCTTCGCGATGGCGGTGGTGGTGGTCTCGGGCAACGTCACGTTCGGGTCCTCTCGGTGGCGCGGTCCTCGCTCCGCGGACGCCACCGCTCTGCGACGGCGCCGGGGACAAGGGTAGCGGCTCCCCGTCGGCGGGGCTCCGGGCACTCCGGCGTCTCTCCACTCCGGGGCTGCGACGCCCCGAGCGCTCCGGATCAGCGGCCCTCCGGGCGCTCCCACAGCGTCAGCACCGTCGTCGGCACCCGGATCCGCTCGCGCGCGACGAACCCCGCCTCCGCGAGCACCGTGTCCGCCTCGCCCTCCGGCAGCGCCTGCCAGACCCGGTCCTCCCCGGCGAGCGCGGCGAGCAGCGCCTCGCCCTCCAGCAGGACGTCCGAATACGTGCCCGTCGTCCTGTACGGAGCGGCGAGGGCGACATCGTCCACGCCCGCGAACGCCTCCGGGTAGGCGGCGAGCGCCAGGCGGGGCCGGAGCGAGACCGTCCCGGAGGAGCCGAGGAGGACGGCGTCGCCCGGACGGGCCCGCTCCTCGACGGCGGCCGCCAGACCGCGGAGGTCCTGCCCGGCCGGCTTCCCGGTGACCGTGCGCATCTGCACGAGGACCGGCAGGGCGGCCACCGCGATCAGGGCGAGGAGGGCGACGCCCGTCCGGGCCCTGAACGAGTCGAGCGCGAGGCCGAGGAGGACCGCGAGGGCGGGCGTGCTCGACGCGAGGTAGCGCGGGGTGAACATCGGCTCGACGAGGAGGGTCCCGAGCACCAGCACCGCGGTCGGCAGCACGATCCAGAGGACGAGGGCCGGCAGGAGCGGCCCGCGCATGCCGCCCCGCACCGCGGCGACCGCGAGGAGCGCGACGGCGATCCCGGCCAGCCACCACGCGGATCCGAAGAACGGCTCGACCAGGACGGTGAACGCGGTCACCGGCTGCGAGCGGAGCCAGCCGACCTGGCCGCTCTGCCCGGCGGCGACGAGCAGCACCGGCACGGCGCCCAGTGCAGAGAGGGCGCTCGCCGGGAGAGCCCGCACGGCACCCCGGGGCGCCGCGGCCGCGGCGAGCGCGACGAGAGCCGGCAGCACCAGCACGGAGTAGAGGAACACGGCGTCCGCCAGACCCGCGACGGCCGCGAACGCGATCCAGCGCAGGGCTCCTCCGGAGCGGGCCGCCCGCACGACGAGGACCGCCGCTCCCACCACGAGCGCGGTAGCCAGAGCGGAGGACCGCGCCTCGGTCCCCGAGAACGAGGACCGCGGGAGCAGCACGAGCACCGCGGCGGCGAGGAGTGCCGCCCGGGGCCGGTCGAACGATCGCAGCAGGACGACGACGCCCGCCGCCGCCGCTCCCGTGGCGAGAGCGGACGGCGCCCGCACCGCGAGCTCCGACTCCCCGGCGATCGCGATCCAGCCGTGCATCATCAGGCCGTAGACCAGGTGCACCGCGTCCTTCTCCTGCACGAAGGCGAGGAGCTCCCCCACCGGGAGCCGCGCCAGGCGGAGGGTCGCGGCCTCGTCGTTCCAGTAAGAGGGGATCCAGGAGCCGACGAGGGTCAGCGCGGTGGCGAGGGCGAGGACCGCGCTCGCGGGCAGGGTCCGGAGCGCGCGCATCCCGCCAGCGTAGAGGCCGGGCTCAGCGCGCCGAGCGCTCGGCGAGACCCTTCGCGTACGCGGCCTGGCCGACGTGCTGCGTGTCGTCGTCGATCACCGAGACCAGCCGCACCCCGAGGGTCACCGGCGGATCCCACTGCTCGTCGACGACGCGCTCGAGGTCCTCGTCGCCGAGCGTGTCGAGGAGGGCGAGCGTCTGCCGGTGCACGGCGTCGGCGTACTCCGCGAGCAGCGCGGCCGGCACCGCGGCGAGCGCCGCCACCTCGGTCGGCTCCTGCCCGTAGCCGGTCTCGTCGGGCCCGAAGGGCAGGCCGGACCGGCCGTGGAAGCCGTCGGCCGTCCACACCTGCTCGTGGCCGGCGAGCGGGGCGAGGTGGTCGTCCTGCACCCGGACGAGATGCCAGACGAGCCAGGCGGGCGAGTTCGAGCGGGCGTCCGCGCGGAACGCGAGCTGATCGGGGGTGCTGTCGTCGAGGACGGCGTGTACGTTCTCATGCACCCGGCCGAAGGCGTCGCGGAGGAGGTCGATGGCTGCGCTCATGCCGCCAGCCTGCCGCTCCCGCGCCCGGTGCGGCACCCCCTCCGCGCGCCTCGGAGGAAGTGCGGAGGCGGGTGCCCGATACTCGGCCCGTGACCTCCGGATCCTCGAACCTGGCGACGAAGCCGTGGCTGACCTCCTACGCGGAGGGCGTGCCCGCCGAGATCGACCCTCCCACTCAGACGCTCGTCGACCTGCTCGAGGACTCGGTCGCGCGGTACCGCCGCGGCACCGCCCTCGAGTTCTTCGGCGCCGAGACCAGCTACGCCGAGCTCGGCGAGCAGGTCGCGCGCGCGGCGGAGGGCCTGCGGCGCCTCGGCGTGCGCGCCGGCGACCGCGTCGCGCTGGTGCTCCCGAACTGCCCGGAGCACGTGGTGGCGTTCTACGCCGCTCTCCGCCTCGGAGCGATCGTGGTCGAGCACAACCCGCTCTACACGCCGCGCGAGCTGCGGCGGCAGTTCGAGGACCACGGCGCCCGGTTCGCGGTCGTCTGGGACAAGATCGCCGACGTCGTCGCGACCATGCCCGCCGACCTGGGCATCGAGCGCGTCGTCTCCGTCGACCTCACCCGCTCCTTCCCGCTCGGCAAGCGCCTGGCGCTCCGGCTCCCCCTGCCGTCGGTGCGCCGGTCGCGCGAGAAGCTGACCGCGACCCCCCGCAGCCGCTCGCTGGTGCCCTTCGCGTCGCTGCTGAAGAACCGCCGCATCGCGCGCTCGCACCCCCGCCCGGTCCTCGGCGACACGGCCCTGCTGCAGTACACGAGCGGCACCACCGGCACGCCCAAGGGCGCGATCCTCTCGCACGCGAACCTCCGCGCGAACGCCCTGCAGGGCCGCGCCTGGGTGCCGGGCCTGCGCGAGGGCGACGAGACGTTCTACGCGGTGCTCCCCCTGTTCCACGCCTACGGGCTGACGCTGTGCCTGACCTTCGCGATCAGCATCGGCGCGAAGGTCGTGCTGTTCCCGACCTTCGACGTCGGCCTCGTGAAGGCGGCCGCGAAGTCGTCGCCGCCCACCTTCCTCCCCGCGGTGCCGCCCGTGTACGACGCGCTGGCCCGCGCCTCCGAGCGCCACGAGCTCGATTTGCGCGGCATCCGCTTCGCGATCTCGGGAGCGATGAGCCTGCCGGTCGCGACGGTGGACCGGTGGGAGCGCGCGAGCCGGGGACTCCTGGTCGAGGGCTACGGCATGACCGAGAGCTCGCCTGTCGCCCTCGGCAACCCGGTCGGCCCGACCCGCCGGCCCGGCACGGTGGGCGTGCCGTTCCCCAGCACGACGATCCGCCTCGTCGACCCCGCCGATCCGTCGGTCGACCGCAGCCCGGGCGAGTCCGGCGAGCTCCTGCTCCGGGGGCCGCAGGTGTTCCAGGGGTACTGGAAGCGGCCGGAGGAGACGGCCGAGGCCCTCCTCCCCGGCGGCTGGCTGCGCACGGGCGACATCGCGACCGTCTCGGCCGACGGCTTCGTGACGATCGTCGACCGGGCCAAGGAGCTCATCATCACCGGCGGCTTCAACGTCTCCCCCTCCGAGGTCGAGGGAGTGCTGGAGTCGCACCCGGACGTGACGCGCGCGGCCGTCGTCGGGCTCCCCCGCGAGGACGGCGGCGAGAGCGTCGCGGCGGCCGTGGTCCTGCGGGCCGGGACGGCCGTGGATCCGGAGGCGCTGCGCGACTTCTGCCGGCTGCACCTGACGCCCTACAAGGTGCCCAAGCGGATCGTCCCGGTGGACGAGCTGCCGACCTCGCTGATCGGCAAGGTGCTGCGCCGCCAGGTGCGCGAGAGTCTGCTGGACTGAGGCGACCGGAGCGAGCGGTGGCCCGCGAGGAGGAGGACGACATGGCGAGGATCGTGCAGTACGAGCGGATCGGCGGGCCCGAGGTGCTCGAGACCGTCGACGCGCCGGAGCCCGAGGCGGGGCCCGGAATCGTGGTGGTCGCCGTCCGCGCGGCCGGTGTGAACCCGATCGAGTGGAAGGTGCGCTCCGGCCTGCGCCCGAGCCCGCCGTTCGACGGTCCGCGGAGGCTCGGGTCGGACGGCTCCGGCGTGGTCTCCGCCGTCGGTCCGGGAGTGACCGGTTGGAGCGTCGGCGACCGGGTCATCGTCAGCGGCGCCACCGGCACCTACGCGACCGCCGTCGCGGTCTCCCCCGACTCCCTCGATCCGCTCCCCGACGGACTCGGCTTCGAGGAGGCGGCCGCGCTCGGCATCCCGGTCTCCACGGCCTACCAGGCGGTGGTCTCGCTCGGCGTCGCGGAGGGATCGACGTTCGTGGTCCACGCGGGCGCCGGAGCGGTCGGCCGGGCGGCGATCCAGTTCGCCGTCGACCGCGGAGCCCGGGTGATCGCCACGGCGAGCCCGGCGAATCACGAGGCGCTGCGCGCGCTCGGAGCGGTGCCGGTCGCCTACGGGCCCGGACTGCTCGAGCGGCTGCGTGCCGCGGCGCCCGAGGGCGTCGACCGCGTGCTCGACGCCGCCGGGACGGACGAGGCGCTCGCCGCCTCGCTCGCGCTGGTGGAGGATCCGCAGCACGTCGGAACGGTGGTCGCCGGTCCTCGGGCGGCCGAGCTGGGCATCCGGGCCTGGAGCGGCGGCAGTCCCGTGCCGCTGACCGAGGAGGAGCAGCGCCTTCGCCGCGAGGGGGTGCCGCTGGCCGCCCGGCTGGCGAGCGAGGGGCGCTTCGCGGTCGCGACAGGTCCGCGCCTCCCGCTCGAGCAGGCCGCAGAGGCGCACCGGCTCAGCGAGGACGGCCACGTCCGCGGGAAGATCCTTCTCGTTCCCTGAGCCGGGCCGGCTCCCGGCATCCGTCTCCCCACCGCTTCCCCCGCTCTCACCGTCGAGAAGGAGTCCCCGTGTCCACTGACGACACCACCCCCGTGATCCTGGGGGGCGCCCGCACCCCGTTCGCCCGCTTCTCCGGAGCCTTCGCGCCGCTCTCGGGCGTCGAGCTCGGCGCCGCTGCCATTCGAGGGGCTCTCGAGCGCTCGGGCGCCTCCGCGGCCGACGTCGACGCGGTCGTGCTCGGCCAGGTGATCCAGGCCGGAGCCGGTCAGGGCCCCGCCCGGCAGGCCGCGGTCCTCGCGGGTCTGGGCTGGGACGTCCCGGCGGTCACGATCAACAAGCTCTGCCTGTCGGGTCTCACCGCGGTGATCGACGCGGCGCGGATGATCCGGCTCGGCGAGGCGCAGGTGGTCGTCGCCGGAGGGCAGGAGTCGATGACCAACGCGCCGCACCTCCTGCTCGGATCCCGCTCGGGCCTGGGTGTCGGTCCGCGTCCGCTCGAGGACGCACTCCTCCACGACGGCCTGCTCGATCCGTTCGACCGCCGCCTGATGGGGAGGGTGACCGACGACGGCAACGCCGCACGGGGCATCCGCCGCGAGCGCCAGGACGCCTTCGCCGCGCTCTCGCACCAGCGGGCCGCCGCGGCACGGTCCACCGGCGTGCTCGCCGAGGAGATCGTGCCGGTCGCGGTTCCGCAGCGGCGCGGACCGGACCTCGTCGTGTCCGCCGACGACGGGATCCGGGAGGACAGCACGGTCGAGACGCTCGCCCGGCTGGCCCCCGCGTTCTCGCCCGAGGGCACGATCACGGCGGGCAGCTCGTCCCCGATCACGGACGGCGCCGCCGCGCTGGTCGTCGTGTCCCGCGGCTGGGCCCGCGAGCGCGGGCTGCCCTGGCTCGCGACCGTCGCTGAGCACGGGCAGGTCGCCGGACCGGACAACTCCCTCCACTCACAGCCGTCGGCGGCGATCCTCCGGGCGCTCGGCCGCCGCGGTGCAGCGGTGTCCGACCTGGACCTGATCGAGATCAACGAGGCGTTCGCCTCCGTCGTCCTCCAGTCGGCGGACGATCTCGGCGTCGAGCCCGAGGCGGTCAACCCCGACGGCGGGGCGATCGCGCTCGGCCACCCTGTGGGCGCCTCCGGAGCACGGCTGGCCCTGCACCTGGCGCTGGCCCTCCGGCGCCGGGGCGGCGGCCTGGGCGTCGCCGCGCTCTGCGGCGGAGGCGGCCAGGGCGAGGCGCTGATCCTCGAGGGCTGACCGGCGGTCCGCCCCCGGGAGCGCGTCGGCGCCTCCGGCTACGCTCGCGGGATGAGCATCCTGAGCGCCGACGGCCTCGCCTTCGTCACCGAGCGCCACCTGGCCACCCTCTCCACCCCCGGCCGCCAGGGCCGCCTGCACGTGGTCGCCGTGGGCTTCACCTACGAGGACGGCGTCGTCCGCGTCATCACCTCCCGCGAGAGCCAGAAGGTGCTCAACGTCCGGCGGGGCGGCACCGCGACGGTCGGGCAGGTCGACGGCATCCGGTGGCTGAGCCTGGGCGGTCCGGCGACGATCGAGGAGGAGCCCGACGCCGTGCAGCACGCCGTCGAGCTCTACTCCCAGCGCTACCGCACCCCGCGCCCGAACCCCCTCCGCGTCGCCATCCGCATCGACGTCGACTTCGCCCTCGCCTCCTCCGGCCTGCGCCCGGAGTAGCCGGGTGGCCCGCGGCGACGCGCTGGGCGGGGGCGGCGCCGTCTCCTCCCTCCGCACCTACCGCTACGTCCGCCTCTCCCTGGTGGCGGCCGTGGTGCTCCTCACCGCCGGCCTCGTCCACCAGCTCGTCGTCGGAGGCCCGCTGCGCTCGATCAGCGCCTCGTACTACACCCCGGTCCGCTCCCTCTTCACCGGGGCGCTCTTCGCGGTCGGCGTCGCGCTGGTCGTCCTCGCCGGGAGGAGCGTGCGGCGCTTCCTCCTGCTGCTGGCGGGCATGACGGCGCCGGTCATCGCGATCGTGCCGGTGCCCCTCGCCTCGGAGGAGCTGCAGCGCCTCCAGGGAGCGGTGTGCCCGGCGGGAGGGGCGTCGTGCCTTCCCGCGACGGCCGCGGGTGAGGTCGCCGCCTCCCTGCCCGCCTACCTGGTCACGGCCGCGGCCGTCCTCGTCGCCTCCGTGATCCTGCTCGCCCTCGACCGGGTCCTCGACCGCTGGGCGCTCGTCCGCACCGCGATCGCCGCCGCCCTCCTGATCGCGCTGGCGGTCTGGAGCACGCTCCCGTCGTTCCTGCGGCTCGGCCACTACGCCGCCGCCGGCGTCTTCTTCCTCCTCATCGCCGTCACCGCGGGTCTGCACGCCGTCGCGGTGCGCGAGGAGGGAGCGAGCGGGCCGGGGACGCCGCGCTTCTACTCCCGCTGCTACGCCGTTCTCGCGGTGCTGATCGCCGCGGTCGATGCGGCGCTGGTGCTCCTGCTTCTCACGGGGCGGGGAGCGGAACTTCTCGGCGAGCAGTGGCTCCTGCTCGGCGAGGCCGTCGCGCTCGCCCTCTTCGGGATCTTCTGGGTGCTGCAGACCGTCGAGAACTGGGATCGTCCCGACGTGCTGCTCGTCGCGCGGGGCTGAGGGGGCCGGTGGCGGCCCCCTCAGCCGCTCAGCGCTTGAGGGTGATCGAAGCGCTCCGCCCGAGGTTTCCCGCGGCGTCGGAGGCGTGCGCGACGATCGCGTACCGCCCGGCCGGGTAGGAGGAGGCCGAGACGGTCAGGCGCCACGTGCCGTCCGACGCCCTCGTCGCGTCGCCCAGCCGCGTGGCTCCGCTCCAGAAGCTCAGCTTCGTCGTGCCGACGTCGTCCTTGGCGGTGGCGACCAGGGTGACCGAGCCGCGCACCGTCGATCCGCTCGTCGGCGCGGTGATGACGGTCTTCGGAGCCGTCGTGTCGCGCGACGGCGCGGGCGAGCCCGTGGGTGCCGGAGCAGGAGCCGCGGTGGGCGCCGACGTGGGAGTCGGGGTCGGGGTCGGAGCCGGTTCGTCGCCGAGGCCCCAGGCCGTCCACAGCTCCTCCGCGATCATCGCCTGGCCGGCGACGTTCGGGTGGAAGTAGTCGACGTCCGTCGAGAGCTGGTCGAGCGAGATCGGAGCCGCCGTGAGGGCGCCGCCGTCCCAGACGCAGTCGTTCGCGGCGGATGCGCAGGCCGATTCGAGTGCCTCGTTGAAGTCGGCCTCCCGGTCCTCCGCCGCCGCGAGCGAGGCGGTGTAGGCCGAGCCGGTCAGCGGGGCTCCGGTCGTGGCGTCGACTCCGCGCTGGGTCCGGCAGACCCCGCCCCAGGCCCAGATCGCGGCGCCCGGCGTCGGCTTCACGGCCTCCCACTCCGACTCGATGTCCGGGACCGAGCCGACGAGCACCGTCGCCTCCGGCCACTCCTCGCCGATCGAGCGCAGGATCCGGGTCGCCGACGCGGCGAAGGAGGCCGCGGGCGTCATTGCGTAGCCGTCGCGGGAGTCGGGCGAGAGGCTCAGCGAGCAGAGGTCGTTGCCGCCGATCAGCAGCGTGACCACGTCCGGCTCCTCCCCGGCCGCGACCGCGGCGTCGATCCGCGACTCGACTCCGCTGATGACCGCACCCGACTTCGCGTAGTTCACCGCGCGGACCGCCGTCCGCGGATCCGCCGCCGCCATCCGGCTCGCGATCGAGTCGACCGCGGGCGCCGATCCCGTCGCCCAGGAGTTCTCGACGCAGTCGCGGTTCACCCCGCAGGTCGTGGCCGCGCGCGTGATCGAGTCGCCGAGCGCGAGCAGCGTCTGCGTCCCGGACGCCTGCGCCGGCGGTGCCGCCAGGAGCCCCGCCAGGAGCGCGATCGCCCCCGCGCCGACCCCTGCCGCTCTCCGCCGTGCCCTGTGTGCTGTGGTCCCCATGTCGTCCCGTCCCCTGGTCGTCCATCGTTCGAGTGCCTCGCGTGCTGCGAGAGCACGAGGGGCGAGCGTACGTCGCCGCGGATCCCCCGACGGACCGGAGGAGAACGGCTCCCGTCCGGCGCGGCCCGGATGGGGGACACGGAGGACGCACGGAGGCGAGCGGCCCACAGCTTCGGGCGCCCGATCGTCAGGACCTGCACGACCGGTCCGCGCGCTCTCCCGCCCGGAGAGCACGTGGACCGACGGCTCCTCCTCGATACTCTGAAGCGATGATCGGCCGTCGCCGTGGAGGGAAGAGGGATCAGCATGGACTACTCGAACGAGGACGATCTCAAGCAGAGGATCGGTATCGACTCCTGGAGGAATCTGTCGAAAGAGAAGTTCATCGCGTTCGCATCCGAGCTGCCGAACATGAGCGAGGAGCTCGCCCTGAAGGTCGTCGAGCAGTTCCCGGATTTCAAGAATCTCGTCCTCGACTCGTTCAGTGAAGTGCGAGATCAGGCGAGTTCAGCCGTTCGAGCCAACTGGAAGAGTCAGAAGAAGGTTCACAGGGCCTTCGCCGAGTACCGCGCCGTCCTGAACCGCGAACTGGATCGTGACACCCTGAGCGCGGCGGACCGCTACTCGGTCCTTCGGCTGTTCAAAGAAGCGATCGACGACGAAGCACTCAAGGATTCGGAGCACAAGGCGTTCGTGCTCCGGGCACTGGGCATCGTCGCGATGGTCGCAGTCGCCGGAGTCTCGACAGGAGTCGCCGTCCTCGGCGGTCGAGCCAGGATCGGCGGAGACGCCTAGTACCGAGTGCCGATCGAACGGACCACTCCTCCGCCGACGAGCGCGTCGAGGCCGCGAGGCGGTCGACCCGCCGAACAGGCGAGGTTCCCGATCCGGCCGCCGGCACAAAGCAGAAGGCCCGCTCTCTCGAGCGGGCCTTCTGTGGTGGTGGATCCGAGGGGATTCGAACCCCTGACCTCTTCATTGCGAACGAAGCGCGCTACCAACTGCGCCACGGACCCGTGCCTTCCGAGCCGTCACCGGCCCGAACAACTCGTCCACACTAGCACGGACGAGCAGGCGCCTCGCACTCGCGTCAGGCCCCGCGGCGGCGCTGCAGCGCCTGGTCGAGGTCGATCGCGTCGACGCCGTCCACGACGCCCATGGCGGCGAAGCGGGAGGAGGGACGCGGGGCCTCGGGAGCGGGAGCGGCGGCACGCGGGACGCGCAGCGGCGCCACCTCGGGAGCGGTCGCGGCGGCGCGCTGGGCGAGCTCCGCCTCCGCCGCGGCGGTGCGCAGGCGCTCCACGGCGTCGATCGACGCCATCGCGGAGGCGGCGACCGTGCCCCGGGAGAGGTACAGCGGCTTGGGGAGCGGCTGCGGCGTCCAGCTCGCACGGTCCTCGGCGAGCTCCTCGGAGGCGTCGTCCGCGGCCTCCTCGGCGAGCTCGGCCTCGAAGACCTCGGCGCGCCGGCGCTCGGTCGCGGCGGCCGTCGTCGCGGTCGCGGCCGGAGCGGCGGCGCGGCGGCGACCCGGCGCCAGCAGGATCAGCGTGCCGAGCCCCGCGACGGCGAGGAGCAGGCCGACGAGCGGCACCGCGCCCGTGCCGCCGAACGGCAGCATCACGAGCCCGACCAGCGCGGCGACCGCGCCGACCAGCACGGCCAGCGCGGCGCCCTGGCGCCAGCGCAGGACCGAGGGCCCTGACCGCGTGCTCCGCCGTGCGCTCGCGGTCGCCCGTCGCAGCGCGTCGCGCGCCGCCTTCTCCGCCTGTGCCAGCTCCATCGCCTGTGCCTTCTCTTCGGCTCGTCGTCGTGTCTCGGTCACCCGGAGCCGGCGCTGCTGCAGCGCCACCTCGCGGGCCGTCGCCTCCGCACGCACGTGCTCGGGCACTTCCGCGGTCTCGGCGAGGATCCGCAGCGTCTGCTGCAGCCTCACCGCGTTGCGCTCGGTCGCGTTGTACGACCGCCTGCGCATCCACGTGGGGATCAAATAGGCGACCCACAGAACGGCGGCGAGCGCCCAGACGACGCCCCCGCCCAGCCAGTCGCTACTCATGCGGACAACGCTAGGAGTACCGGGCACTCCCGTCCGTCATTACGGGTAGGTGTGTCCGTGCGGATCGCGGATCAGCCGGGGCCCCGTCGGAGGGACACCGGCGCCGTCGGAGGGTCCGGAGAGACCCGAGCGGCGGGAGGCGCGGAGGTCCGCGTCGGTCGGCACGCCGACCTCCGACGGGACCTGCCCGTCGAGGTAGCGGCGGAGCACGCCGCGGGGCACCTCCTCCGCCACGAGGGCGAAGCAGAAGTGGTCGCGCCAGTCGCCGTTGATGTGGATGAAGCGCCGCCGCAGGCCCTCGTAGCGGAAGCCGAGCTTCTCGACCACGCGCAGGCTCGGCCGGTTCTCCGGGCGGATGCAGATCTCGATCCGGTGCAGGCCCAGGTCGAGGAAGGCGTGGTCGGCAGCGAGTGCCACGGCGATCGGAGTGATCCCCCGCCCGGCGTAGCGCTCGGACACCCAGTAGCCGATCGACCCGGAGGAGAGCGAGCCGTACCCGATGTTCGAGATGTTGAGCTGCCCGGCGAGCTCGCCGTCCCAGTCGATGAGGAACGGCACTCCCCCGCCGGCCCGCGCGTTCTGCTGCAGCGAGCGGATGCTGGCGCGCACGTCGAATGCGGCGCCTCCCCGGGGGTCGGACGCCTCCCACTGGCGCAGCCACGACCGGTTCGCGATCAGCTCCCGCTCGAGAGGGCGGGCGTCGCGCACGCGGATGGGGCGAACGGTGACACGACCCTCGGTGAGCGTCGGGATCGGGAGCGGCATGATGCGACCCTACTGCTCCGCCGCACTGCGGGAGGGGGACTGGACTCCGGGGCATTCCGTGCTTCCGTGGAACGGAGGAACGGACGGGATCCCCCGCCTCAGCAGGGGGTCCCGTCCGTTCCGGAGGCGCGCTCGCCGGGGCTCAGAGGCCGGCGACGAAGTCCTTCAGCCAGGGCTTGAGGTCCTTGCCGAGGTCGTCGCGGTCGGAGGCGAGCTGCACGATGGCCTTGATGTAGTCGAGCTTGTCGCCGGTGTCGTAGCGGCGGCCGCGGAACACGACGCCGTAGACGCCGCCGAACTCGGCCGGATCCTGGGCCATGCGCTCCAGCGCGTCGGTCAGCTGGATCTCGCCGCCCTTGCCCGGAGCGGTGTGCTCGAGCACGCCGAACACGTCGGGCTTCAGCACGTAGCGGCCGATGATCGCGAGGTTCGAGGGGGCGTCCTCCTTGGAGGGCTTCTCGACCAGGCCGGTGATCCGCACCACGTCGTCCTCGTCGGTCGCCTCGACCGCCGCGCAGCCGTAGAGGTGGATCTGGTCGGGGTCGACCTCGAGCAGCGCGACCACCGTGGTGTCGCGCTGCTCGGCGACGTCGATCATGCGCGAGAGCAGCGGGTCGCGGGCGTCGATCAGGTCGTCGCCGAGGAGCACGGCGAAGGGCTCGTCGCCGACGTGGCGCTGCGCGCGGGAGACCGCGTGGCCGAGGCCCTTCGGCTCGCCCTGACGGACGAAGTGCACGTCGGCGAGATCGCTGGCGTACTTGACGTGCTCGAGCTTCTTGTCGTCCTTCTTCTGGGACAGGTTCTGCTCGAGCTCGGGCACCGAGTCGAAGTGGTTGGCGAGCGCGTTCTTGTTGCGCCCGATGATCACGAGCACGTCCTGGAGGCCGGCGTCCGCCGCCTCCTCGACCACGTACTGGATCGCCGGCTTGTCGACGACCGGCAGCATCTCCTTGGGGATGGCCTTCGTCGCCGGCAGGAAGCGGGTGCCGAGACCTGCGGCGGGGATGACTGCTTTGCGGATTCGAGTGCCCATGGGGCGCCATCCTAGCGGCGGGGGAAGTCGCGGGAGTTTCGCGCCAGGACCGGCGACAGAAGGCGCCGGACCCCGTTCCGGGGCGGTCCGGGACGAGCGTCCCTCAGGGTCGTCCGTGCGGAGGCCGGCGCGGGGCCCGGTTCTAGACTGAGCGCATGCCAGCCGACATCACGCACGAGAAGCGGGCGCTGCGCGCCGAGCTGCGCGAGCGCCGCCGCACGCAGACCTCGACCGCTCGCGACCAGGCCGCGGAGCAGATCACCGCCCACCTGATCGAGCTCGCCACCCGCGTGGGGGCCCGCTCCCTCGCGTGCTACCTCTCCGCTCCGGACGAGCCGAGCACCCGGCCGTTCCTGGGCTGGGCCGAGAGCCACGGCATCCGCGTCCTCTTCCCCGTCTCGCGCCAGGACGGCCTGCTCGACTGGGCGGTCGGCGACGGCCACACCGAGACCCAGGGCCTGTTCGGCATGCCCGAGCCCGTCGGGCAGCTGCTCGGCCCCATCGCGATCAACGACGTCGACCTCATCGTCGTCCCGGCCGCCACCGTCGACCGGCAGGGGATGCGGATGGGCTGGGGGCGCGGCTACTTCGACAAGACCCTCGGCTCGATGGAGAAGTGCCCGCCGGTCTACGCCGTCGTCTTCGACAGCGAGCTCGTCGACCGGGTGCCCAGCGAGGTCCACGACCAGGCCGTCGACGGAGTCGT
The DNA here is from genome assembly GCF_002931195.1 of Rathayibacter sp. AY1C2. Taxonomy (NCBI): domain Bacteria; kingdom Bacillati; phylum Actinomycetota; class Actinomycetes; order Micrococcales; family Microbacteriaceae; genus Rathayibacter; species Rathayibacter sp. AY1C2. The sequence goes on from NZ_PSWG01000002.1 coordinate 330,938, forward strand.
CACTCCCTCCGGCATCGTCGACCTGCGCCACTGACCCCGTCCTCCTTCTCCCCCACCCGCCTCCGAGGAGCCCCCTGTGCCCACCTACTCCTACCGCTGCACGCAGTGCGGCAACGCCTTCGACATCCAGCAGAAGTTCACCGACGACACGCTCACCGAGTGCCCGAGCTGCCAGGGGGCGCTGCGCAAGGTGTTCAGCGCGGTCGGCGTGACCTTCAACGGCTCGGGCTTCTACCGCACCGACTCCCGCTCCGGCGGGAAGTCGAGCGAGGGCGGCTCCTCCTCCTCGGGTGCCGGCTCGTCCGGCTCGGGCGCATCCGGCTCCGGCTCATCCGACTCGTCGTCGGGCTCCTCGGGATCGGGCGGCTCCTCCTCCGGATCCTCGGGTTCATCGGGCTCGGGCGGCTCCTCGTCCGGCTCGGGGTCCTCGGGCTCCGGATCGTCCTCCTCCTCGTCGTCCTCGGGCTCCTCCGGGTCCTCCTCCTCGGGTTCCTCCTCCGGGAGCTGACCCGCCACCCACCGCTCACGGCAGAAACGGAACCATCATGATCAACGGCTTCAAAGAGTTCATCCTCCGCGGCAACGTCATCGACCTGGCTGTCGCCGTGGTCATCGGCGCCGCCTTCACGACCATCGTCAACGCGATCGTGACGGGGATCTTCAACCCGCTCATCGGCGTGATCTTCGACGCCTCCTCCCTCGAGACCCTGAACTGGGTCATCCGGCCGGGAGAGAACGGCGAGGACCCGACCGTCATCGCCTACGGCTCGGTCGTCTCGGCCCTGATCCAGTTCGTGATCGTCGCCTTCGTCCTCTACTTCGCGTTCGTCCTGCCGATCAACCACCTCAAGAACGCCGCCTTCGCCAAGAAGGCCGCCGACGCCCCCGCCGCGGAGGACAAGGCCCCCACCGAGCTCGAGCTCCTCGCCGACATCCGCGACCTGCTCGCCAACAACGGCACCGCCACCACCGCGAACTCCGGCAAGCACGTCGACTGAGTCGCTCTGTCTCCTTCCGCCGGAGGCGGAAGAGGACCGCGGTCGGCTTCCCGATCGGGGAACGCTTCGCAGAGCGTTGTGCGAACGGTGCGTCCGAAACGTCGGCACGCGTTTCGAACGGCACCTGCACCTTCGGGAGGTCGCCGAACGGGACCTTCGGCGTCTCCGACCGGGGCTGATCGGCCCTGTCTCCACGCGCTCCTCGATACCGGCGGGCACCGGGCGGGAAGCGGTCGGTCAACGGGCACCGGACGGGTGCGGTCGTCAGCGGGCATCGGACGGGAAGCGGTCGGCCACCGTCGACGGGCCCGACGTGATCGGTCGCCAGACGTCCGCGTGACTTGTCCGCTCGTCGAGCGGGGGCGTGCCGGGGTGAGGCCCGAGGTCGTCGACGGGACCGGCGTCGACTCGCGGACCGCCAGCCGCGCGGGTGGAATCAGTAGTGCGGGGGGACGTCCTGGCGCAGGCGCGCGTCGTTCGGGCCGGTGTCGGGGCGCGCGGGCGGCGCGGAGGGGTCGGCGACCGGAGCATCGTGCGGGGACGGATCGGTGCCGGGCTTCGCGGGGAGCGTCGCCCGCCGGCCGCCGCGGGTGCGCCGCAACGGGCGGTCGGCACCCGCGGGGGCGTCGGGATCCGGCGCCACGATCAGTCGTGCGGCAGCGGCTCGACGGGCTGCGTCTCCCCCGACGCCGGAGCGGCGGCGGCAGGAGCGGCGGGAGCAGCAGGAGCCTCGCCGGCGGCGGGAGCAGGGGTCTGCTCCTCCCCCGCGGTCGCACCGATCAGCCCGGCCACCCGCGCGGCCACGGCCTCGGGGTCGGCGAACAGCTCGAAGTTGTGCACCCGCAGGTAGTGCCAGCCCAGCCGGCGCAGCAGCTCCGGACGCAGGCGCAGCGACACGCGCAGGCTCTGCGTGCTCACGTCGCGGTCGGTCTCGACCACCACGGCACGGGTCCCGTGCGCGGCGACGAGGGCCAGCTTGCCCTTGTGCCCGATGTTGACCCGGAGTCCACGGCGCTCGAGGCGCGCGGCGAGATCCACCAGCATCGGCTCCGAGTAATCGTCGCGGTCGCTCGGCTGGACGCGGTCCTCCGCCTCCTGCAGCACCTGCGCGAGCGCGACCATGCCGTAGCGCATGCGCGACTCGTCGATGTCGCCCGGGCGGAAGCACGAGACGATGTCCATCGAGCGGCGGGCACGGGTCATCCCGACCGCTAGCAGACGCTCTCCGCCCGGCTCCGCGAGCGCGCCGAAGTTCGACAGCAGGCGGCCGTGGGGCGTCCGGCCGTAGCCGATCGAGAAGATGACGCGGTCGCGGCTCTGCGCGACCGACTGCTCCAGAGTCACGACGGCGAAGGGCTCGGGCCGATCGCCGAGGATGAAGTCGCTCAGATCGGTGCGCTTGGCGAAGGCCGTCAGCACCGCCTGCTGCACCCGCACGGCGTGGCGAGGACTCGCGGTGATGACCATCAGCGACTCGCGCGGACGGATCACCGCGTGCTCGAGCACCAGCTCGACCACCTTCGCGACCTCGGCGTCGACGGACTCGACGGCTCCGGAGTCGTTCTCGGGCATGCCGTGCCCGCTCGCGATGTAGTGGAAGCGGAGCGAGTCGTGTCCGAGGAACGAGCCGGCCCAGGGCAGCGAGTCGATGCGGCCGCCGTAGAAGCGGCGGTTGACCAGCTCGGCCAGGTCCTCGCCGCCCGCGCGGTAGCTGCGGGTGAGCGTGACGGTGTTGAGCAGCTCGCCGAGTCGGGCGAGCGCCGACTGGGCGTGCAGCGCCTCCACGTCGGTCCGCGAGGCGGTGGAGCCGAACTCCGGCGTCTCGTCGACGCGCAGGCCGAAGGGAGTGGGGGTCTGCGTGACCGGGTCGCCGAACGCGACGACCTGCTTGGCCCGGCGGATCGCTCCGACGTTCTCGGCCAGCGTGGTCGCCCCGGCGTCGACGAGGAACACCGCGTCGAAGGTCGTCTCGGTGCCGATGCGGTGCACCTCGTACGGCGAGGCGAGCCAGGCCGGAGCGAGCACGCGCGAGAGGTGAGGAGCGGCCTTCTGCAGCTCCTGAGGGGTCGTCGCCGCCTCGGTGCGCAGCAGCGCGCGCAGCGCGTCGCGCTCCTGCGGCCAGTCGACGAGCCCGATCTTCCAGGTCTCGGAGAGCTTCCAGGCCAGCAGCTCGGCGCTCGAGGCGGCGTGCGCCTCGTCGACGAGCTTGAAGTCAGCCTCGAGCCGGTCGAGCACGCTCGTGTTGCCGCCGAGCAGCGCACGCTCGTCGGTCAGCATGATCTCGAGCGCCGAGCGCCACCAGGCCAGGTCCAGCTCGCCCGCGACCAGCTCGGCCGGCACGTGGCGGCGCGAGAGATCGGTGAGCAGCGGGTCCAGGCCCCAGTCGCGCAGGGTGGCGAGGAGGGTCGTCCGCTCTTGGAGGTTGGCGAGCACCTCGCTGTCCTCGGCGAGGCCGGACACCATCGAGGCCAGCTCGGCGAGAGGGAGCGAGGCGAGCTGCAGGTTCGTCCCGCGTCGGCCGAGCGGCTCGTCGAGACGGCTCAGCTGGTCGGTCACCTGCTGGTAGGCCACCTGCACGTCGGCGACGCCGACCGGGACCTCGGGGATCGTGCCGGCGACCGCGTAGCGCTGCCACAGCGTCCGCTGCTGCTGCACCCGGCGGAGCGCCGCGTTCAGGTCGGTGACGTGCGCGCCGGGACGCAGGTACTCGCGGGCGAGCTTCTTCAGGCGCCGGCGGTTGGTGGACGACATCTCGGCTGCCTCGCGGCGCGGCGAGGTGGCGACGATGAGGTCCTGGATCGAGCGGTCGAAGACGGCCGGCTGGAACTTGTCCAGCGTCTCGCGGACGTCCTGCAGCAGGCGCAGGTAGATGCCGAGCTCGGCGACCGACTCGAACGGGCGCATCCGCGTCTGGCCGATGACGTCCTGGGCGCGGTCGAGCAGGCGGGGCAGGTCGCGCAGGTGCAGGCGCTTGGCCAGCTCGTGGGCGATCTCGGCGTCGGCGGTGGAGTCGAACTGGGCCCCGTACCAGGGCGAGTCGCCCGGGCCGTAGCGGAACTCGCCCAGGCGCGCCGACTCGATCAGCATCCGGGTCGCCTCGGGGCGGCTGTGCGCGAGAGCGGTGACGGAGCGGCGGTCGAGGCGGGCGGCGGTCGACGGGGGCGTCCGCAGCTGCGAGAGGCGGGCGAGCTCCTCGAGGGCCTGCAGCGCCGAGACGCCGAAGCTCTCGTCGCGCCGGGAGAGCGCGCCGCGGTAGTCGAGCAGCACCTTCCGCAGCCGGAGCAGGGCGTCGTCGATCTCGCTGACGGAGGGGCGCGCGGCCTTCTCGTTGCGGCCGATCGACTGGATGAGGTCGCGGCGGAGCGTGCGGGGCCCGACCGCGATGCCGCCCAGGCCCGCCGAGAGCAGGCGCTGGTGGATGCTGTCGAGGCTCGACCGGCGGGCGCTGACGACCAGCACGCGCTTGTGCTGGGCGGCCAGGGCGCCGATCGCGTTGACGATGGTCTGGGTGCCGCCCGTGCCGGGAAGGGTCTTCACGACGAGCGAGTTGCCGGCCGCGATGTTCGCGATCACCTGCTCCTGCTCGGCGTCCGCGTCGAGGAGGAGGTTGTCGGTCGCCGGAGGACGCTCGTCCTGCGGGATGATCGACGCCACCTTCTGCGACTGCTGCAGCGCCCGCTTGGCGGCCGGGTTCCCGGCGACGGCGTCGAGGACCGGGTGCTCGAGCATCCGGGCGTCGCGGAGCATGTCGCCCGCCACGTCGGCGAAGCTCGAGACCACGAGGCGCGGGTGCACGGCGAACCACGGCAGGTGCGAGGTCAGGCCGCGCAGCTGGTCGATGACCGGCTGCGGCTTGAAGACGCCGTTCTGCACGGCCAGCTCGACGAACTGCTCGGGGTCGATCGTGATGCCGAACTGCTGCTTGAGGGCACGCGCGAGCTGCGGGTTGAAGTAGGGCTGGCCCTTGAGCTTGAGCTCGAAGTCGCGGCCGTAGCGGCGGATGGCGAGCGGGCGCAGGAGCACGGGTGCGGTGAACTCCGTGTCGCCGGCGCGCCACTGGGCGAGGCCGATGGCGAGGTGGACGCCCTCGATGCCGCGGACCGAGCGCAGCTCGATCCCCTTGTCGGTGATCGCACCCGCGGCGTTCTTCGCGGTGCGCAGGGCGAGCTCGTCGCGGATGAGCGAGGAGAGGAGCGTCGTCTTGCCCGAGATGAACGGGGGCAGCCCGCCGGGGTGCGTGGTCGAGAGCTCGATGCGCGTCCGGGGCGAGTCCACGAAGTGGAGCAGGGGCGACGGACCGCCGACCTTGGCGAGCTCGTCGCGCCACGACTGCCACACCGGATCGGCCACGTTGCCGCCCTGGTAGCCGGCCTCGCCGCTCGTCACCTGCACGGGAGAGGTCGCCGTCGGGGAGAGCCGATGCGCGGACGCCTCCCCCTGGTCACCGGATTCGGGTGAGGTCGCCACCGGTCCGGCTCCTGGGAAATCGTCGACTCGTTGCACACGGATACCCTAAACCGGGCACCTCCGAAAGGCCGTAGCGACGCGGGTCGGCGGCACGGCACCTCCGTACGGCTCACCGGGCCGGAGCATCGGAGGAACGCGGAGCCCAGGGTCGGATCGGCGAGCGCGTCCGCCCGATCGGGGCGGGCGGGGGGCTCAGGAGGGCCAGACGGCCAGGGGCGGCGCCGTCTCGACCCGGCGCTCGTCGCCGACCACGCGGATCCGGCTGCTCACGCGGTCGTGCCCGGCGGCCGCGGCGACAGCGGTCATGACGAGCCGGGCGTGGTCACGGGTGAGATGCCCGAAGGCGCTCCGCAGATCGACGGGACGGCCGGTGGCGAGCGACACGGCGATGCGCGCGACCGCCTCCTCCGAGAGGTCGAGAAGGCACGCCTGCTCGGCGAGGACGGCGAAGTCGATCCGCGGCGCGGCCTCCGTGGCGGCACCGGCCGCCCACGGGTGCTCGGGGCGGAGGCAGCCGGCGCGGACGAGGAGCTGCTCCGCGGCCTCGAGGCCGGGCCCGGCGAGGACGGGGATCATGCCGCGGTCCGCTCGGCGCGGCGCCCGGAGGCGCGGACCCCGACGGACACGACGGCCGACAGCAGGCAGGCGACGCCGGCGATCAGCGGCGCGAGCCAGCCGAGGACGCTCACCTCGTCGACGTCCGTGCCGAAGTACTGCCACTGCGCGATGGCGTAGACGAAGAGGGAGAAGAAGCAGAGCGCGACGCCCGTGAGCGCCGACACCAGGTCTGCCGGACGGACGAGGGGCTCGTGCTCCGCAGAGGCGGCCTGCTCGATCGCGGGCTCGGAGAGGGCGGCGGCCGGGACCTGCGGGAGGGTCGCGGTGGCGGGGTGCTGCGTCATGTATCGAGGGAACCAGCCGCGCGGTGTCACGGTCGTCACTCGCTGGCATGACGTCCTGAGCCGAGCGGATGGTGGCGCGGTCGGCCGGTCAGGGAGCGACGGGGACGTCCGCTCGAGCCGGTCGGCGTCCGAGCGACGACTGGAACCGCAGCAGGTACCCGTCCGGATCGGCCACCACCAGCTGACGGACGCCCGCCTCCTCCGCTCCGACCCGGTACCAGCGGGTCTCGAGCGGCGAGAACAGCGGCGTCCCGGCCTCGGCGAGCGCCGCTGCCGTCCGGTCGGCGTCGTCGACGTGCAGCTGCAGGTTCATCCCCCGGCCGAACGGGCGCTCCAGCGGTGCCGCGATCCAGTTGCGGCCCCGCCCCGCCTCTTCGAGCATCACGTGCGCGGAGCCGAGGACCAGGTACGCGAAGCCCTCCTCGGGCCGGGCGTAGTGGATCCGGAACCCGCAGGGACCGCACCAGAATCCCAGGCTCCGGTCGAGGTCGGCGACGAGCAGCTCGGGGACGAGATCGGGATCGGCCATCCGCGCGGTCTACGCCTCGGCGCCCTCGGGGCGCTTCGTGCGGCCCGGGAGCAGGAGCAGGCCCGAGACGCCCACGACGATCAGCAGGATGGCCGCGACCGTGACGAAGGAGGCCAGCGCCAGCACGGGCATGATGATCGTCAGGACGCCCGCGATGACCGAGGCGATCCCTGCCGCGATCGGCAGCCACGCGGGGCCGGCGACGGTGCGGCCGCTGGTGATGCTCGAGACGCCGTCGAGGATCCAGCCCGCGCCGATCACGAGGCCCAGGACGCTCAGCGACTCGAACGGGTTCGACAGGCACAGGATGCCCGCGACCAGGATCAGGGCGCCGAGCAGTCCCGCGAGCCAGCGTACCCGGGCATCGAGCCGCGAGGCGGTGAAGGCCAGCAGCAGGCGGAAGACGCCCGCGGCGATCAGGTGGATGCCGAAGACGATGGCGACGGTCAGCAGCGTCGGACCGGGGATCAGGACGGCGATGACGCCGAGCACGATCGCGATCAGCGAGACGGCGATGATCCACCAGCGCTCGACGGAGGTGCGGGACATCGTGGGCGCGGCGGTCTCGGACATGGCGTTCCTTCGCGTCGGGGAGTGCGGACCCCTCGAACGTTAGGGCACCGGGGCGAGGTGGCGCGGGGCCTTGCGCCCGCCCGCCCGTGGACGCAGGTCAGTGGCGCGATCCGGTGCGCGCCGCGGCACGGTGCCGCCGCACGCGGCGCACCACGAGCGCGAGCAGCAGCACGCCGAACGCGCTGTAGATGATCGCGTCGAGCACGCCCGCGTACTGGTCGACGAGCTCGTACTGCGTGCCGAGGGCCGCGCCGAGGCCGATCAGCAGGCCGTTCCAGACGCCGGAGCCGAGGATCGTCAGTCCCGAGAACAGCAGCAGGTTCATCCGCTCGGCCCCCGCGGGGAGCGAGATGAGGCTGCGCACGCCCGGGATGAGGCGACCGAAGAGGACCGCCCAGGTGCCGTGCCGGCGGAACCAGCCGACCGCCTTCTCGAAGTCCTCGCGGTCGACCAGCGGGAGCTTGGAGAGCAGGCGGATCGAGCGCTCCGTGCCGATGCGGTGGCCGAGCGCGTAGAGGATCAGGCCGCCGAGGTAGGCGCCGAGGGTCGCCGTGATCACGACCAGCACCAGGTTCATCCGGCCCTGCTGGGCGAGGAAGCCGGCCAGCGGCAGCACGAGCTCGCTCGGGATCGGCGGGAACACCGTCTCGATCAGCGTCAGCAGGCCGACGCCCGCCTCACCGAGCGCGGCGATCACCCGCGCGGCGACGCCGACGAGTCCGGAGAGCTCGTCGATGCTGTCGGAGGAGGAGGCGGTCGCCACGGAGGCGGGGGCGAGGGCGAGGGTCGCGATCGTCATGACTGAGAAGCTACTCAGTCCGCCGAGCGCGCACCTGGGAATCCGGCGGCCCGCTCAGGGGCGGCCGGTGAGCACGACGGTGTCCGATCCCTGCAGCCGCACCTCGACCGAGGCGATCTCGGACAGCGGGAGCCCGGTGGCGAGGCTGGGCTCCATCGTCGTCCCCGGCGCGCTCGTCCACGATCCGACGGCCTCGGTGCCGCCCGAGGTGTCCGTGACGTAGAGGACGTAGCCGGCCGAGCCCGCGTACTGCTCGGCCGTGTCGGCCCAGCTGCAGTCCATGTCGATCCGCGTGCCCCACTGCTGCGGTACGAACCGCACGGAGGCCTCGACGGGGACGCCCGGAGCCGCGGCGAGCGAGACGGTCGAGCCGACGGTCTCGACGGGGGCGAGGGACGGACCGATCGCGAGCGGCAGGGCGACGGCGGCGGCGGCCGAGACGCCCGCGGCGGCGAGCACCAGGCCCGCGATGCGCAGCCGGGTGCGGCGGCGGACGGAGTCGGTGGCCGCGGCGAGGCGGGTCAGCAGTGCCGCCGGAGCCGGATCGCCGGCCGCCTCCGGCTCCTCGACCAGGCGCATCGCCTCGTCCTGGGGCAGGTGGGCCAGCAGGCCCGGCAGCGGGACGAACTCGGCGAGGGACTCGCGGCAGCCGGGGCAGGCGCGCAGGTGCAGCTCGTACTCGCGGCGGTCGGCAGCGGTCAGGGATCCGAGGAGGTACGCGGCGTCCCAGTCGCGGAAGGGGTCGTCGTGCCGGTCGTCGGAGGAGGGGTCGCGGTTCACAGCTCCGTCACCCCCCGCTCCTGCAGTGCGAGCTTGAGGGCCCGCATCCCGTAGTGCATCCGAGACTTGACGGTGCCCGGGGCGATCCCCAGGAGCGCGGCGATCTCGGTGACCGTGCGGCCGCCGTAGTAGGCGTGCACGATGACGGCGCGGTGGTCGTGGCTCAGTCCGCTGAGCGCGTCCGAGAGCAGCCAGGCGTCGAGCACCTGGTCGGTGCGGTCGGCGGTCGGGCGCTCGGGGACCTCGTCCGTGCCCAGCTCCCGGGCGTAGCGGGCGCTGCGGCGGTCGTCGATGACGAGGTTCCGGGCCACGGTGTAGAGCCAGGAGCGGGCGGCGGCCTCGCCCTGGGCGAGGATCTCGGGGTGCTTCCAGGCGCGCAGCAGCGCCTCCTGCACGACGTCCTCCGCCATCTGGCGGTCGCCGGTCAGGCGCAGCACGAACCGCCAGAGCGCGCTGGCGTGCTCGTCGTGCAGCGCACGCAGCATCTGGGCCTGATCCTCGGACATCTCCACCTCTTCCTGCACCAACGTAACGGGGGCCCGAACGGTTCAGCCGGTTCGCGCGAGCGGCCGCACTCTGGTACTCCGGAGTCGATGACCTTCCCCGATGCCGACGACGCCGCCCGCGTGCGCTCCTTCCTCCGCGACAACCGCTCGCGGATGCTCGACGACGTCCGGCACCTCGTGATGATCGAGAGCCCCAGCGACTCCCTCGAGGCGCTCGGCGAGCTGCACGCCTTCCTGGTGCACTGGGTGGGAGAGCGGCTCGGGCACGACGCCGACGTGCAGCACCGGCGTGCGCAGGACGCGCCGACCGCGACCAGCTGGACCTTCCCGGCGAGCGGCGGCGCGAGACCGCACCGGGGCACGCGTCCGTTCGTGGCGCTGCTCGGCCACTACGACACGGTGTGGCCCCTGGGCACGACCCGCTCCTGGCCCTTCGCCGTCGACGGCGACCGCCTGAGCGGCCCGGGCAGCTACGACATGAAGGCCGGGCTGGTGCAGATGGTGTGGCTGGTGGCCGCGCTCCGCCACGCCGGCGTCCCGCATCCGGCCGTCCGCCTGGTGATGAGCGGGGACGAGGAGATCGGCAGCGCCGCCTCCCGCCCGTTCCTGGAGCGGCAGTGCGCGGGCGCCGACGCGGTCCTGGTGTTCGAGGGCGCGATCGGCGACGCGGTCAAGACGGCGCGCAAGGGCATCGGGCGCTTCGTGATCGACGTGGTCGGGGTCGAGGCGCACGCCGGGGTCGAGCCGGAGAAGGGGGCGAGCGCGATCCACGAGCTCGGCTCGCTGATCCCGCGGGTGCTGGCGATCGCGCGGGAGGAGGAGGGCACCTCGGTCAACATCGGAGTGGTCTCCGGCGGCTCGCGGGTCAACGTGACGACGGCCCGCGTGCGCCTGGAGCTGGAGGCGCGGATCCGCGGATCCGCCGAGGCCGCCCGCGTCGAGGCCGAGCTCGACGCGCTCGCCGCCGCCGACCCGCGCATCCGGCTGGAGGTGCGCGGCTCCTGGGAGCGCCCCGTCTTCGAGCGGACCGCCTCCGTCGCCGCGCTCTACCGCAGGGCCGAGCGGGTCGCGAAGCGGATCGACGTCCCCCTCCGCGAGATCGCGGTCGGCGGGGCGAGCGACGGCAACCTCGTCGCCGCGCTGGGCCTGCCGGTCCTCGACGGGCTCGGCGCCCCGGGCGAGGGGGCGCACGCGCGCAGCGAGGCGATCGGCATCGAGGGCATGCTGGAGCGGACGGCGCTGGCCGCGCTGCTGGTCGCCAGCTTCGGCGACGAGCACTGACCGGCTGCAAAGGAAGGACGAGCGGATGACCCTGTACGAATCGCGCCCCGTGGGCGTCGTGATCGAGGCTCCGGCCGCGGAGGTGTACGCCTTCGTCTCCGACCCGGCGAACCTCCCGCGGTGGGCCGCGGGCCTCGCCTCCTCCGCGCTCGAGCAGGTCGACGGACGCTGGTTCGCCGACTCGCCGATGGGCCGGGTCGAGGTGCGCTTCGCCCCGCAGAACCCGTTCGGCGTCGCGGACCACGAGGTCACGCTCCCCGACGGGACGGTGGTGGACAATCCGCTCCGGGTACTCGTGAACGGGAACGGCGCCGAGGTGGCCTTCACCGTGCGGCGGCGCCCCGGGATGAGCCTCGACGACTGGGACGAGGACTGCGCGCGGGTCGCGGACGACCTCGAATCGCTCCGGCTGCTGTTCGAGCGCGGGGCGCTGTAAGTTCGTCACAGCTCCGGCGCAGGGCCGGCACCCGTGAGAACGAGGACGCGATGACCTCCCCCGATCGTCCGAGCACCCGCCCCGCCGGCGGCATCGAGCTCAACGGCCTCGACACGATCCAGGAGTCGGAGCGGCACGGCCGCCCTCGCGACCTGTTCTGGCCGTGGTTCGCCGCGAACGTGTCCGTGCTGGGGCTGAGCTACGGCTCCTTCCTCCTCGGCTTCGGCCTCTCCTTCGGGCAGGCGACGCTCGTCAGCGTGATCGGGATCGTCGTCTCGTTCCTCTTCTGCGGTCTGGTCGCCGTCGCCGGCAAGCGCGGCTCCGCCCCGACGATGGTGCTCAGCCGGGCGGCCTTCGGGGTCGACGGCAACCGCCTGATCTCGGTGATCTCCTGGCTGCTCACGGTGGGCTGGGAGACGGTGCTGGCCTCACTCGCGGTGCTCGCGACGGCGACGGTGTTCGAGGAGTTCGGCTGGGACGGGGGCGTGCTCACCAAGGTGGTCGCGCTGATCGTGGTCGCCGCGCTCATCGTGATCGCCGGGATCGCGGGCTTCCGCCTGATCATGCGGCTCCAGCTCGCGATCACCGTCGCGACCGCCGTGCTGACCGTGGTCTACGTCGTGCTCGTCCTCGACCGGATCGACCTCGCTGCCGTCGGCGCCCTGCCCGCGGGCTCGGCCGCCGCGGTCATCGGCGGGCTCGTGTTCATGATGACCGGCTTCGGGCTGGGCTGGGTGAACGCCGCGGCCGACTACTCCCGCTACCTCCCCCGCGGTGCCCGCACGAGCGGAGTGATCGCGTGGACGACGATCGGCGGAGCGGTCGCGCCTGTCGTGCTGGTGGTGGTCGGCCTGCTGCTGGCCGGCTCCTCGCAGGAGCTCTCGGACGCGATCGCCGCGGACCCGATCGGAGCGCTCGCCGGGATCCTGCCGACCTGGTTCCTGCTCCCCTTCATCGTCGTCGCGCTGCTCGGCCTGATCGGCGGGGCCGTGATGGACATCTACTCCTCGGGCCTGGCGCTGCTCAGCACGGGGCTCAAGGTCTCGCGGCCGGTGGCCGCCGGGATCGACGGCGTGCTGATGGTCCTCGGAGCGGTCTACGTCGTGTTCGTCGCGGGCGACTTCCTCGGCCCGTTCCAGGGCTTCCTGATCACCCTCGGCGTGCCGATCGCGGCCTGGCTCGGCGTGTTCCTCGCCGACCTCCTCCTCCGCCGGCGCGACTACGACCAGGAGGCCCTGTACGACTCCCGCGGCCGCTACGGCAGCGTCTCGGCGGTCCCCGTGGCCCTCGTGCTGATCGGCGCGGTCGTCGGCTGGGGCCTGGTGGTCAACTACTCCCCCGGGTTCGAGTGGGAGGGCTACCTCCTCGGCCCGCTCGGCGGCCGCGACGGCGACTGGGCCGGCGCCAACCTCGGCGTCCTCGTGGCGCTCGTGATCGGCTTCGCGGGAACGCTCGCCCTCTCGCGCGGGGCCGTCCGCCGCCAGGAGGCCTCGGCGTGAGCCTGCTCGTCGCGATCGACCTGCAGCACGTCTTCGCCGACGCCGAGTCGCCGTGGGGATCCGGCGGATTCGAGCGCGCGGCCGAGGGGACCCGCCGGCTCCTCCCGGCGTTCGGCGAGCGGGTCGTGACCACCCGCTTCGTCGCCCCGGAGCGGCCCGCCGGCGCGTGGATCCCCTACTACCGCGAGTGGCCGTTCGCGCTCGTCCCCGAGAGCGACCGGCTCTACGAGCTCGTGGCCGGGTTCGAGGGCCACCGCACGATCACCGCCACGACCTTCGGCAAGTGGGGGCCCGAGCTCGAGGCCGAGCTCGACGACTCCCGCGAGCTCGTGCTCACCGGCGTCTCGACCGACTGCTGCGTGCTCTCGACGGCGCTGGCGGCCGCGGACGCCGGAGTGCGGGTCAGGGTCGCCGCGGACGCCTGCGCGGGCGCCTCCGAGGCCGACCACCAGCGCGCGCTCGACGCCATGTCCCTGTACGCGCCGCTGATCGAGATCACGACCGTGGACGCGGTGCTGGCGGACCTGCGCGCCCGGGGCTGAGACCGCGGTCGGGACGCGAGCCGCTTGCGCCGGTCGGCCCCGCGCGTCGCGGGGCGACCCCGTCACCCGGCATGATGTCGGCATGTCCTCCACCGACGAGCGCGTCAGCCCGGCTTCCCGCACCCTGGTCATCGGCGAAGCGCTGATCGACATCGTCGAGCGCGACGGCAGCGCCACGGAGCACGTCGGCGGCTCCCCGGCCAACGTCGCCCTCACGCTCGCCCGACTCGGGCGACCCGCGACCCTCGTCACCGACATCGCCGACGACGAGCGCGGCCGCCGCATCAGCGCCCACCTCGAGGCCTCCGGAGTGGAGGTCCGGCACGGCGACTCGGAGCGCACCAGCACCGCTCGGGCGGTCCTCGCCGCGGACGGGTCGGCCCGCTACGTCTTCGACCTCTCCTGGAACCCGCCGGCGGCGGACCCGGAGGGCGCCTCCCACGTCCACACCGGTTCCATCGCGATCTTCCTCGAGCCGGGCGGATCCGCCGTGCTCGAGCTCCTCGAGGCACTGCCCGCCGGAGTGACGGCGAGCGTCGACGCGAACATCCGCCCGGCTCTGGTCGGCGCGCACGCCGAGGCGCTCGCGCGCTTCGAGCGGATCGCCGCCGCGTGCGAGGTCGTGAAGCTCAGCGACGAGGACGCGGAGTGGCTCTACCCGACGATGCAGCTCGACGAGGTCCTCAGCCGGCTGCTCTCCCTCGGGTCGCAGCTCGCGGTCGTCACACGCGGCGCGGAGGGACTGCTGCTGGCCTCGGCCGTCACGCGGGTGACCGTGCCCGCCGCCCGGATCGTGGTGGCGGACACGATCGGCGCCGGTGACTCCGCGATGGGCGCGATCCTCGACGAGGCGTTCCGCCAGGGCCTCGGCGCCGCGAACGGGATGCTGCTCGACGGCCCCGCCCTGCACGCGATCGGCCGCCACGCCGCGCACGTCGCCGGCATAACGACCTCCCGCTCCGGCGCGAACCCGCCCACCCGCGACGAGCTCTGAGGACCGGGGGCGGACCTTCTGCAGGACGCCCCTGGTGCTCGCGTCGGGACGCGGAGATACTGGGCGCACCTCGACGGAAAGGCGTGCCGTGCCCACTTCACTGAGCCCCTACATCGGCTTCGACGGCTCCGCGCAGGAGGCGATGGAGTTCTACCGGGACGTCCTCGGCGGCGAGCTCAGCTCCAGCCGCTTCGGCGACTTCGGGATGAGCGCGGATCCGGCCGACCAGGACCGGATCATGCACGCCCAGCTCGTCACGCCGAGCGGGATGATCCTGATGGGCTCCGACTCCCCCTCCTCGAGCCCGGCCGAGAGCGGCGCCCGCATCACGATCGCGCTCTTCGGCGACGACGACGCCGAGCTGAGCGGCTACTGGGACGGCCTGGCCGAGGGCGGCACGGTCGTCGAGCCGCTGGTCGCCTCGCCCTGGGGCGACCGCTTCGGGATGCTGGTCGACCGCTACGGCGTCGGCTGGATGGTGAACACCGCCGCTCCGCCGGCCTGACGCTCCTCCCCAGCACGGGATCGGGGCACGCCTCCCCCGGGTGCGTCCACCCGTCCCGCCGGGCGCCGCGGCGGGCGCAGAATGGAGGGGCCGCTCCCGCTCCGGGGGCCGTCCCACCTCTCACGAAGGCTGCAGATGACGATCACGCTCGGGTACAAGGCATCGGCGGAGCAGTTCGGCGCCCGGGAGCTCGTCGAGCTCGCGGTCGGCGCAGAGCGGCACGGCTTCGAGACCGCGGTCGTCTCGGACCACTTCCAGCCGTGGCGGCACACGGGCGGGCACGCGCCGTTCTCCCTCGCCTGGCTCGCCGCGGCCGGTGAGCGCACCTCCACCATCACCCTCGGCACCTCCGTGATGACCCCGCACTACCGCTACAATCCCGCCGTCATCGCCCAGGCGTTCGGCACGCTCGGCGTGCTCTACCCCGAGCGGATCATGCTCGGCGTCGGCACCGGCGAGGCGCTGAACGAGGTCGCCACCGGCTACCAGGGCGCGGGCGAGCAGACCTGGCCCGACTTCAAGGAGCGCTTCGCCCGCCTGCGCGAGGCCGTGCGGCTCATGCGCGCGCTCTGGGCGGGCGACCGCGTCACCTTCGACGGCGAGTACTACTCCACGCACGAGGCGTCGATCTACGACAAGCCCGAGAGCGGCGTGCCGGTCTACATCGCGGCGGGCGGCCCCGTCGTCGCGAAGTACGCCGGCCGCGCGGGCGACGGCTTCATCTGCACGTCGGGCAAGGGCATGGAGCTCTACACCGAGAAGCTGCTCCCCGCCGTCGAGGAGGGCGCCGCGGCGGCCGATCGCGACTCCTCGACCATCGACCGCATGATCGAGATCAAGCTCTCCTACGATCCCGATCCGGCGCTCGCGCTCGAGAACACGCGCTTCTGGGCGCCGCTCTCGCTGTCGCCGGAGCAGAAGCACTCGCTGACCGATCCGGTCGACATGGAGCGCGCCGCCGACGAGCTGCCGATCGAGCAGGTCGCGAAGCGCTGGATCGTCGGCTCCGACCCCGAGGAGACGGTCGCGCAGATCAAGCCCTACGTCGACGCGGGCTTCACCCACCTGGTCTTCCACGCCCCGGGCGACGACCAGCAGCGCTTCTTCGACGCCTTCGAGCGCGACCTCGCGCCGCGGCTGCGCGCGCTCTGACCTCCCGCCTCCGCCACGACCCCCTTCGGAAGGGCCGCTCCCGCATGACCACGGCCACCCTGCTCGCCCGGCTCGACCGCGGCGAGGCGCTGACGCGCGAGACCGCCGAGGAGCTCCTCGGCGCGCGCGGCGACGACCTCGACCTGCTGCTGGAAGCCGCCGGCCGCCTGCGCGACGACGGACTCGCCCGCCGCGGACGGCCCGGCGTCGTCACCTACTCGCGGAAGGTCTTCGTCCCGCTGACCAAGCTCTGCCGCGACCGGTGCCACTACTGCGTCTTCGTGGAGACACCGGGCGGGCTCGCGGCCAAGCGCGAGTCGACCTTCATGGAGCCGGAGGAGATCCTCGAGGTCGCCCGCGCCGGTGCCGCGCTCGGCTGCAAGGAGGCCCTGTTCACGCTCGGCGACCGCCCGGAGGACCGGTGGCCGGTCGCCCGCGCCTGGCTCGCCGAGCACGGCTACGCCTCGACGCTCGAGTACGTGCGCGCGATGGCCGTCCTGGTCATGAGCGAGACGGGCATGGTCACGCACCTGAACCCCGGCGTGATGTCGTGGGCCGAGCTGCAGCGGCTCCGCCCGGTCGCGCCCTCGATGGGCATGATGCTCGAGACGACCGCCGAGCGCCTCTGGTCCGAGAAGGGCGGCGTGCACTACGGCTCCCCGGACAAGGACCCGGCGCTGCGCCTGCGCGTGCTCGAGGACGCGGGCCGCAGCCGCATCCCCTTCACCACCGGCGTGCTGCTGGGCATCGGCGAGAACGCGGCGGAGCGGGCGGACGCCCTCTTCGCGATCCGCGAGTCCCACGAGCGGTGGGGCCACGTGCAGGAGTGCATCGTCCAGAACTTCCGCGCGAAGCCGCGGACGGCCATGCAGAACGAGGTCGACCTCGAGCTGCAGGAGTACGTGGCCAACGTCGCGGTCGCGCGCCTCGTGCTGGGCGCCGAGGCGACGATCCAGGCGCCGCCGAACCTCACCGACGAGCAGGAGCTCGGGCTGCTGCTGCGCGCCGGGGTCGACGACTGGGGCGGTGTCAGCCCGCTCACGGCGGATCACGTGAATCCGGAGCGCCCCTGGCCGAACATCGACGACCTCGCGCGGCTCACCGCGACGGCCGGCTACCGGCTGCACGAGCGGCTGACCGCCCACCCGCAGTACCTCCGCGACTCGGCCACCTGGATCGATCCGCGCGTCGCTCCCTACGTCGAGGCGCTCGCCGACCGCGGGACCTGGCTCGCCGACGAGGCGGCAGCGGTCCTCCCCCGGCCCTACCGCGACTCGCTCGACGCCCTGCCCCGACCAGTCGCGCCCGCCCTCGGCGCCGTGCTCGCCCGGGCGGAGACGGACCCCGCCGGTCTCGAGGACGCCGACTACCTCGCCCTGCTCGCAGCCGACGGCGACGACCTCGACGCCCTCTCCGCTCTGGCGGACGACCTGCGGCACGACGCCGCCGGCGACGAGGTCTCGGTCGTCGTCAACCGCAACATCGACACCTCCCTCTGGGGAGACGGCGGGCTGACCGTCGAGCGGCTGGAGGAGCTCGCCGACGAGGCGGTCGCGCTCGGCGCCACCGAGCTCTGCCTCCAGGGCGCGATCGGACCGGAGCACCCGGGCGACGATCTGCTGCTGATCGTCCGCACGCTGAAGCAGCGGCAGCCCTCGCTGCACCTGCACGCCTACCGGCCCGGCGAGATCCTCGAGGTCGCCCGGCGTACGGGCCGAACCCTGCCCGCGATGCTCGACGCTCTGCGCGAGGCCGGCGTGGACTCCGTCCCGGGGACCGCCGCCCGCATCCTCGACGACGACGTCCGCGCCGTCCTGAGCGAGGGGACGGACCCGACCGTGGCCGAGTGGCGGGAGGCGATCACGGCCGCGCACCGCAGCGGCCTCCGCTCCACCTCGACCATGGTCTACGGACACGTCGAGACCCCCGAGCAGCAGCTCGCGCACCTGCGCACGCTCGCGGCGATCCAGGACGAGACGGGCGGCTTCACCGAGTTCATCGCGATGCCCTTCGTCCCGGCGGAGGCGCCTCCGGCCGTGGTGCGCGCGAGCCGGGGCGGGCCGACCCTCCGCGAGACCCGCGCCGTGCACGCCGTCGCACGGCTCGTCCTCCACGGCCGGATCGCCCACGTGCAGACCGCCTGGACCAAGCTCGGACTGCACGCGGCGCAGGTCCTCCTCCGCGGCGGGGCGGACGACCTCGGCGGCCTGCTGCTCGACGGGGCCCTGCGGCCCGAGGCCGGAGCGGAGGCCTACCGCTCGCTCGACATCGCGACCGTCGCCCGGCTGAGCGGCGAGATCGGCCGCGGCTGGCGCCAGCGCACCACGACGTACGGCGTGGTCGCGCCGGAGAGGGCGCTGCGGGCGGAGCCCGTCGCAGCGGCGGGTCCTCAGCGGATGCGCCTCCCGGTCCGCGGGACCCGCCGGGCGTCATGACCCGCTCCGAGTACCTGCGGCGCCAGGCCGAGCTGGTCCGGGAGGAGCGGATCGAGTCGGACAGCGCCACCGTGCGGCTGCTGACCGCGGGCGCCGGGAGCCCGCGCGCGGTCCTGATGCTGACCGGCGTCGGCCGGGGCGTGCGGAGCGACACCGGGCTGCTGCTGCCGATGCTGGCGCGGCGCCACCGCGTCGCCGCGCTCGAGCTCGCCGATCTCGGCGACCCCTGGCTCGACGGACCCGCCGCGGTCCGCGCCTCCCTGGACGCGCTCGGCGCCGACGAGGCCGTCCTGATCGGCCACTCGCTCGGAGCCGCCGTGGCCCTCGCCGCGGGCGATCGGCGGGTGCGCGCCCTCGCCCTCGTGGCCGGATGGCTGCGGCCGACGGAGCGCCTCCTCCGCGCGGCGCGCCTCTGGCCGATGCTCCCGCCCGACGCGCAGGAGGAGGCCGCTCGGCTCCTCGCCGTCCGCTCGGCCACCGCCTCCTCCCCGTGGGGCGCCGACGTCGCCAGGATGCTCGCCGCCTCCGCCCGGGCCGACGTCGCTGCGGCCGCCTCGGACTGCCGGGTTCCGACCCTCGTGGTCGGCTGCTCCGCCGACGCTGTCGCCGGAGTCGAGGGCGCCGAGGCCCTGCTCGGCGCGATCGACGACGCCCGCTACGCCGTCCTCGACGCCGGTCACGCGGTGCTCGCCGAGCGGCCCGCCGAGCTCCTCGCCGTCCTCGAGCACTTCCTCGCCGATCCGCACCGCGACCCGGCGGGCAGCGTCCTGGCGAGGACGACGGTCTGATGGACGTCGACGTCGTCGTGATCGGCGCCGGGTTCGCCGGGCTCGGAGCCGCGGTCCGCCTGGAGCGCCGCGGCGGGACCTCGTTCGTCGTGCTGGAGCGCGCCGAGCGGATCGGCGGGACCTGGCGGGACAACGTCTACCCCGGAGTCTCCTGCGACATCCCCTCGCACCTCTACTCCTACTCCTTCGCCCCCGAGGCCGACTGGTCGGCGTTCTACGCCCCCGGGGCCGAGATCCAGTCCTACCTCGAGCGCGTCGTCGAGAAGGAGGGCCTGGCGCCCCGGCTCCGGCTGGGGACCGAGGTGCTCGAGGCGGTCTTCGACGAGGAGGCGCACCGCTGGCGGGTGCGCACCTCCCGGGGCGACTACTCCGCCGCGGTCCTCCTCGTCTGCGCGGGGCGCCTCTCCGAGCCCCGCCTCCCGGCCGTCCCGGGCCTGGATTCGTTCGCGGGTCCCGCCTTCCATTCCGCCCGCTGGAGGGACGACGTCGACCTCAACGGGAAGCGCGTCGGCATCGTCGGCTCGGGAGCCTCCGCCGTGCAGATCGTGCCGCACCTCGCCGAGCGCGCCGCCGAGGTGGTGCTCTTCCAGCGCTCGGCCCCGTACGTCGTCCCCCGCCGGAACCGCCCGTACCCGCCGGAGGAGCGCCGAACCCTCTCCCGCGCGCCCGGGGCCCTCGCGAGGCTCCGCGAGGAGCTGTTCTGGCGCGCCGAGCTCGGCTTCGCCGGCCGCGTCGCCGTGCCCGAGGCCATCGATCGGCTGCGGGCGGAGGCGCTCGGCCACCTCGAGGCGCAGATCATCGATCCCGCGCTCCGCGCCGTGCTGACTCCGGACTACGAGATCGGCTGCAAGCGCGTGCTCCTCTCGGACGACTACTACCCCGCTCTCGCGCAGCCGCACGTCCGCGTCGTCCCCGGTCCGCTCCGGCGCATCGAGGAGGGCGCCGCGCTCGGCGACGACGGCGTCCCGCACAGGGTCGACGTGCTCGTCTTCGCGACCGGCTTCCACTCCACGCGGCCGCCCTTCGCCCGGCGCATCCGCGGCCGCGGCGGCGTCCTCCTCGCCGACCGCTGGGCCGACGGCATGGTCGCCTACGAGTCGACCGCGGTCCACGGGTTCCCGAGCCTCTTCGTCGTCAACGGCCCCAACGCGAGCCTCGGCCACAACTCCGCGGTGCACATGATCGAGACGCAGATCGCCTACGTGCTCGCCGCGCTCGACCACCTCGCGGTCTCCGGCGCCGACCGGCTCGAGGTCACCGCCGAGGCCGAGGCCGCCTCCGTCGCCCGCCTCGACGCCCTCAGCGCCGACACCGTCTGGACCAACGGCGGCTGCGAGAGCTGGTACCTGGACGACAACCGGCGACTCACCCTGCTCTGGCCCGACTTCGCCTTCGCCTTCCGCGAGGAGCTCGGCCGGTTCGACCCCTCGGCCTACACGACCTGACCGCGGCTCGCTATCGTGACCGCATGACCGACCGCGTGCTCGCTCCCGAACCGCCCGCCGACGGTGCGAAGCCGAAGGGACCGGCCTCGTACTTCCCGAGCATCGAGAAGACCTACGACCGTCCCGTCCAGGACTGGCTGGACCTCGCCGACGAGCGTCTGCGCTCCGAGCCGCACATGCAGGTCGTCACCTGGCTGAAGACCGAGCACGGCCTGGGCCACGGCCACGCCAACGCGATCGTCGCCTACGTCCGGGCCGCCCGCGCCTGACCGGTCCGCCCGCCGTCCGCACAGGCTAGGCCCGCCGGCCTCCCCGGACCACCCGTCGTCGGCGCCCGCGCCGTCCGGGGATAATCGGGGCATGCGCGAAGACGACGATGTCGATCTGGTGATCGACGCGTGGGCCGGGGCCCTGCCCGACCTCGATTTCGCGCCTCTGGACGTCGTCTCCCGCCTCCGCCGGCTCAGCCCGCGCGTGCAGGAGGTGCGGCGGCAGTCCTTCGCCGTCAGCGATCTCGCCCCGTGGGAGTTCGAGCTCCTCTCGCTGCTGCGGCAGCGCGGGGAGGGCGGGATGACGCCCTCGGCCCTGGCCACGCACCTCGCGCTGTCCAGCGGCAACCTCGCCAGCCGCGTCGACCGCCTCGGGGCCCGCGGGCTCGTGGTCCGCGAGCAGAACGCCGCCGACTCGCGCAGCAAGATCGTCTCGCTCACCCCGCGGGGCACGAAGCGGGTCGACGAGGCGATGCGCAATCTCGTCGCCGCCGAGGGCGAGGTGCTCGCCGACCTGGACACCGTGCAGGTGTCGGTCCTCATCGAGTGCCTGCGGCGGATCAGCGACACCCTCGACCGACTGCAGTGACGCGCTACGCCCGACGAGCCTGAGAGGTCAAGCCCGTTCGGAGAGACGGGCACCGGACGTAGCGTGAAGCGTGCACGGTCGAGGCGTCAGCCACCCGTGCGGATGATCGCGAAAGCGGAGAGCACCATGACACAGATTTCTTCTATCCAACCCGCGCGATGGAGCCGGAACGGAGTCAGGATCGTCGTCGTTCCCGGGGCGGAGCTGCCCCGGTTCCGACTCGAGATCGACACCCGACTGACCACCGCGCCCTCCCTCGTCCCCACCGGACCCTTCTCGACCGTCGAGGAGGCCGAGCGGGCCGCCGAGGTCGCCGCCGGCCTGCTGGGGGCGAAGATCCCGGCCTGAGCGCACACCCGTCGGAACGGTTCGGATCAGCCCGCGAGCTCCGCGAGCGATCCGGTCGGGACCGCGATCCACCCCTCGGCCTCCGCCGCCTCCTGCAGTTCGGGAGGCACCGGCAGGGTCGCGCCCAGGGCGTGGGCGCGGGCGTTGAGAGCGGCGACGACGGCGTCGAACGCGTCGTCGGAGCGGATCATCAGCGCGAGCGCGGGCGCCGGCACATCGAGCCAGGGCGCGGCCCGTCGCAGCGACTCCACGGCGAGCGCCACGGCCTCCGGTCGCGTCTTGTACCCCGTGGTGTCCACTCCCCAGAGCCGCAGCGCCGCCGCCGGGTACGCCTCGACGAGCCGTCCGCGCCCGGAGCGGTCGACGTCCTCCCCGCTCGCGGCGAAGGCGTCGAGCAGCTCCGCGCAGCGCATCGCGGTCATCCCGAGCCGGTCGGTCGAGACGCTGAGCGGCCAGCGGCCGGTGACCTCGCGCGCCACCCGGTCCGTCTCGCGGTACGCGAGGCGGCGGCGCCAGTCGCGTCCCGCGAGCGTCCGCGGCGAGACCTCCCGTCGCGTGTGCGCGGAGACGAACGCCGCGAACTCCACCGGCCAGCCGAACGCGCAGTCGATCCCGATGACCGCCGCGTCCCGTGACGCCTCGACGATCGTCGCGTCCTCGGCGCCGAGTACGAGCGAGCGGACGACGGCCCGGCCGCCGGAGAACTCGATGGCGGCGAGAGCGGTGCGCACCGGCTCCGCAGCGAGGTCGACACCGATCGTGAGCACGGGGACAGGGTAGGCGCTCCGGCGCTACGCTCGAGCGATGACGCCGCCCGCTCCCTCCTCCCGGGCGGAGTCGGCCCGCGTGCCGGTCGCGCTCCTCCGCCTCCTCGTGGCCGCCGCCGTTCTGGTGGCCGTGATCGCGACGGCCGTCGACACCGCCTCTCGGACGCCGCTGAACCCGTTCAACTTCTTCGGCTTCTTCACCATCCAGAGCAACATCGTGCTGGCCGTCGTGCTCGGAGCCACCGCCGTGCTCGCGCTCCGCCGCCGTCCCGCGCCCGGCGGGCTCGTGCTGGTGAGGGGTGCCTTCACCGGGTACATCATCATCGTCGGCCTCGTCTACAACACCCTCCTCACCGATGTGGCGGGCGGAGTGGCGCTGCCGTGGGCCAACACCGTCATGCACGTGCTGTTCCCCGTCTACGGACTGCTCGACTGGCTGCTGCTCGCGGATCGCCCTCCGCTGCCGTGGCGGAGGCTCTGGCTGGTCGTGGTCTACCCGATCGTCTGGCTCGTCGTGGTGCTGATCCGCGGAGCGACGGACGGCTGGGTGCCCTATCCGTTCCTGGATCCCGCGACCGGGTACGGGCAGGTGTCGGTGTTCGTCGTCGGGATCGCGGTCGCGTTCCTCGCGTCGGGGGCGCTGGTCTGGGCGATGAGCCGGCTGCGGATCGTGCCGGTGGCAGGCGGCTGAGAGGACGCTCGCCTTCCAGACGGTTCCGCCGCCGGACGACCGGATCCGCTGCCGTCGCGCACATCCGGCCCGTTCTGGGGTCACCCGTTCGGGGTCATCCGGGGCGCCGCTCCCCTAGCGTCAGCACCGACGGCTCCCCCACCGTCCTCCCCCTCGAGAACGGTCCCCCATGAGCC
>NZ_PSWG01000020.1:0-60417 GCF_002931195.1 Rathayibacter sp. AY1C2
GCGCGGAGGGGCGCGGGGCGGCGGGTACGGTGAGGGCGTGGGAGCGGAGCGGACACGGCAGCGGATCCTCGAGGCGGCGACGGAGGAGTTCGCGGCGCACGGGCTGGCGGGAGCGCGGGTCGACCGCATCGCGGCACGGTCGGGGATGAGCAAGCCGATGCTGTACTCGCACCGGCCGACGGCGCGCGAGGCCGTCGCCGCCGTCGTCCGAGTCAGCGCGGAGGGGTACTCCGCGCCCGGCACTCCTGCCGGCTGCTTCGTGCTGAGCGAGCCGCGGCTCGAGGCCCGTCGCCGCGAGATGGAGGCGCTCGTCGCCGCACGAGTCGAGCGCGGGATCGAGGAGGGCGACGTGCCGCCGGAGACGGACGCCGGATCCGTCGCCGCCTTCGTCGTCGCCGTGCTCAGCGGGATGTCGACGCAGGCCCGCGACGGAGCACCGGCGGACCGCATCGCGGTCATCGGCGAGCTCGCACTCGGCGCGCTGCCGGCGGCCACGGGCGTGCGAGCCGCAGGGCGCACGCCGGGAGCTCCCGGATGAGACTGCGTCGGCCGCGTCTCGGCCTCCTCGCCCTGGTCGTCGCGGGGCTGCTGCTGATCCAGCCCGCCGCGGCCTCGGCGGCACCGCTGCTCCCTCCCGCGAACGGCGTCCTCGACTACCAGCTGGGAGGCGCCTACGCTCCGGCGTCGAGCGTCACCATCGTCGACCGCGACCGCACGGACGCGCCCGCCGCCGGCCGCTACAGCATCTGCTACGTGAACGCCTTCCAGACCCAGCCCGGCGAGAGCGCCGCCTTCGCGAAGCGGCACCCCGAGCTCCTGGTGAGGCGAGCGGACGGGAAGCCCCTCGCCGATCCGGGCTGGCCGGACGAGTACCTCTTCGACGTCTCGACCGCCGCGAAGCGGACCGCTCTGCTCGCGATCGTCGGCGCCTGGATCGACGGCTGCGCCGAGGACGGCTTCGACGCCGTCGAGGCCGACAATCTGGACAGCTACACCCGCTCGGGCGGGAGGCTGACGAAGTCGCAGGCGCTGGCGTTCGCCACCCTCCTGACGGCGCGCGCTCACCGCTCCGGCCTGGCGATCGGCCAGAAGAACGGAGCCGACCTCGCCGCTGCCGGGAAGAGGACGGTCGGCTTCGACTTCGCCGTCGTCGAGGAGTGCCAGGTCTACGACGAGTGCGCGGCGTACACGGACGTCTACGGGCGCCAGGTCTACGAGATCGAGTACACCGACAACGGCCGGTCCGCCTACTCCGAGGCCTGCGCCGCGCAGGGCCGGAGCATCTCGGTCACCCTCCGCGACCGCGACGTCGTCCCCCGTGGCGCACCGGGCTACGTGAACCGGCACTGCTGACGCCGGGCGGACGCTACCGCAGGGCTCCCAGCACGACGGCCGCGGCGCGGGCGACCAGCGCGTCGTCGTAGTCCGCCTCGGGGTCGTTGCGCGTCGAGAGGATCGACAGCACGACCGCGTCCCGCCCGGGAGGCGTCACCACGGCGACGTCGTTGCGGATCCCGCCGGCGCCCCCGGACTTGTCCGCGACGCTCCAGCCGGCCGGAGCGCCCGCCCGGACGAGAGTGTCGCCGGTCGCGTTGCCGCTCATCCAGTCGAGCAGGAGTGCCCGGTCCTCCGCGGACAGCACGTCACCTGTGGCGACCGCGGCGAGGTCCGCCGTGAACGCGGCCGGGGTGGTGGTGTCCTCGGTGCTGCCGGGCTCGATCGTGTTCAGAGCGGGCTCCTCGTTCACCACCTCGGTGGTGGTGTCGCCGAGAGCCTCGAGTCCACGGTCGAGGGCGGAGGGTCCGCCGAGGCGCCGGAGCACGAGATTCAGCGCTGTGTTGTCGCTCCGGCGGACGGCCGCCTCGGCGAGCTGCGACAGCGGCAGGCCGGTGGCGGTGGTCTTCTCCGTGACGGGGGAGTAGCCCGCCGCCTCGACGTCGGCGACGGTCCAGGTGACCACCTCGTCCCGCTCGGCGGCGGGGACGGTGCGCAGGAACTCCGCCGCGGCGAGGACTTTGAGGCTCGAGGCGAAGCCGAAGCGCTGGTCGGCCCGGTGATCGACCCGGCGACCCGAGCCGGTGTCGACGGCACTGACGCCGATCCGGGCGTCGAACTCGTTCTCGAGCGCGGCCAGCTCGGCGGAGACGTCGATCGGAGGAGGGGTGGCGGAGGGCGCCGACGACGGCACGGAGGCGGACGACGGCGGCGCGACCGGGGTGTCCGCCGTGGTGGTGCACCCTGCGAGGGCCAGGAGGAGGGCGGAACCCGCGAGTGCGCGGAGGGTCCGCGACGACCCTCTCGAACGGTTCACAGCGCGGAGTAGACGACGGAGAAGGCGACGGCGGCCGCCGCGGTGACGCCGAGCGCCGCGAGCGAGACGAGTGCCCGCGGCCTCCTCCGCACGACGGCCAGGACGAGGAAGCCCGCGCCCAGGACGATCTGGAGCCACCAGTACACCGGACTCGTGGTGTCGGCGACCGCGCCCAGCGCCCAGACGCCCTCGCCGATCAGCACGCCCGAGAGCGGCGCGACGGCCAGGACGCGCCACGTCCTCGAGCCGTGGAGAGTGAGCGCGGCGGCGGCGCCCAGGATCGGCCCGGCGGGGACGGCGAGCAGCCAGAAGACGTCCGTGAAGGGAGGCGAGTAGCCGGAGCCGCGCGCCGCGGTCACCAGGTCGTAGCCCTCGAGAAGCGCCCAGAAGCTCAGCAGGCCGAGCGCGGCCCCCGCTGCCGGTCGGGCGCCGCCGAGGCGCACGAGCGCGAACACGAGCATGGACCAGCCCCCGGAGGAGTTGGCGAACGAGCTCACCGACGGCGGGAGGGAGCCCTGCAGCAGGCTGGTGAGCCCGCCCAGGACGAGACCGCCGAGCAGGGCGACGAGCAGAGCACGCCGGAGAGGCGGGCCGGAGGCGGCAGGGGGCATGGGTCGATTCTCGGAGACGGCGGGCGGGTGCGGATCAGGGATGACCCTGATCTCGGGGTGCGGGTGGATCACAGGTCTCGGGGTGATCCGCGCCGCCCTGGTGCAGTTCTCCCCACCCCGGCTCGGCGGCTCCGGCGGCCGATACGATGGACCCCATGCCTCGGATCCGACAGTCAGATGTCGAGGAGGTCAAGGCGCGGGTGAACATCGGCGACGTGATCGGCGAGTACGTCACGCTGAAGTCGGCCGGCATCGGCTCGCTGAAGGGCCTCTGCCCCTTCCACGACGAGCGCAGCCCCAGCTTCCACGTCCGCCCGCAGGCCGGCTTCTACCACTGCTTCGGCTGCCAGGAGTCGGGCGACGTCTACAGCTTCGTCATGAAGATGGACCACAGCTCGTTCAGCGAGACCGTCGAGCGCCTCGCCGGGCGGATCGGCTTCCCGCTGCAGTACGAGGACGGCGACGGCCGCGCGCCCGAGACCGGCGGGCGAGCGCGCCTCCTCGCCGCGAACGACGCCGCGGAGGAGTACTTCCGCGAGCAGCTCGCGACCCCGGGCGCCGACGTCGGCCGGCGCTTCCTCGGCGAGCGGGGCTTCGACCGCGCCGCCGCCGACCGCTTCGGCATCGGCTTCGCGCCCGACGGCTGGGACGGTCTCACCACCGCGCTCAAGCGCCGCGGCTTCTCGGAGGAGGAGCTGACCACGGCCGGCCTGGTCAGCAGCAACAACCGCGGCGGCGTCTACGACCGCTTCCGAGGCCGCCTCGTCTGGCCGATCCGCGACGTGACCGGCCAGACCGTCGGCTTCGGCGCCCGCCGCCTCCTCGAGGAGGACAAGGGCCCCAAGTACCTCAACACCCCCGAGACGCCCGTCTACCACAAGTCCCAGGTGCTCTACGGGCTCGACCTCGCCAAGCGGGACATCTCCCGCGGGCACCGGGTGGTCGTCGTCGAGGGCTACACGGACGTCATGGCCTGCCACCTCGCCGGCGTCACCACCGCGGTCGCCACCTGCGGCACCTCCTTCGGCGTCGACCACATCAAGGTGCTGCGCCGGGTGCTGGGCGACGACAGCGGCGTCGGCGAGGTCGTCTTCACCTTCGACCCCGACGCGGCGGGCCAGAAGGCGGCGATGCGCGCGTTCCAGGAGGAGCACCGCTTCGCCGCGCAGACCTTCGTCGCCGTCGCGCCCGAGGGCCTGGACCCCTGCGACCTCCGCCTGAACCGCGGAGACGACGCCGTCCGCCGCCTCATCGACGACAAGAAGCCGATGTTCGAGTTCGTGATCCGGCAGCTGCTGGACCGCTACGACCTCGAGACGGTCGAGGGCCGGATCGCGGCCCTGCGCGCGGCCGCCCCGGTCGTCGCCGAGATCCGCGACCCGGCGCTGCGGCCCGGCTACTCCCGGGAGCTCGCCCGGATGCTCGGCCTGGACATGGCCGAGGTCAACTCCGCCGTGCGCTCCGCCGGATCCCGGCCCCGCTCCTCCGGACCCGAGGGCCGCGACCAGCAGGGCGGGCGGGGCGGCGGCGAATCGTCCGCGGCCGAGGCGCCCCTCGGCGCGCGCATCGCCGACCTCCCCGTCGACGTCGTCACGCGCATCGAGCGCGAGGCGCTGATGGCGATGCTCCAGCTTCCGCAGGCGATGGGTCCGGAGCTCCTGGCCCGGGCGGCGCACGCGGCGGTCACCAACGAGACCCTCCGCGTGGTCCGCGACGCCGTGGTCGCGAACCTCGAGCGGGCGGAGGACCGCGACTGGGTCGAGCACGTCGCCGACGACGTCCCCGGCCCCTTCGCCTCGCTGGTGCGCCAGCTCGCGGTGGCGCCGATCCCGGCCGCCGACGAGGAGGGGCTCGCCCGCTACTCCCGCGACGTGGCGATCTCGCTCATCGAGCGCGACCTGCTCCGCGAGATCGCCGAGCTGCGCGGGGCGCTCCAGCGCGCGTCCGCCGATCCGGTGATGGCGCGCGCGGTGCAGGTGCGACTGGTCGAGCTCGAGCGCGAGAAGCGGGCGCTGCGCTCGGAGTGAGCGTGTTGCGGTCGTGTGAAGAAATCGGCCGCACGCCCGTGCCGGTTCGGAGAGCGCTTCCAACTGTGTTACCTATGAGGAACAGCAATGCGGGCGTCCAGTGTCGTGACGCCACAGCCCACAGGAGATCTGTGTGCCGAGAGTCCGCGCGCCCGGAGCGCGCCCGCATCCCATCCTTGACAGGAAGAGGCAGACGGAGATGAATTCCGCATCCACTCGCGGCACCCGTGCACTGGCCGCCGCCGCAGGCTTCGCCGCGGTCGCGCTCGTGCTGACGGGCTGCGCCGCCGGCGGGAACGACTCGTCCGGCGGCAGCGCCGGAGGGGCCCTGACCATCGGCACCACCGACAAGATCACGACGCTCGACCCCGCGGGCTCCTACGACAACGGCTCGTTCGCCGTGATGAACCAGGTGTTCCCGTTCCTGATGAACACCCCCTACGGCAGCCCGGACGTCGAGCCCGACATCGCCGAGTCGGCGGAGTTCACCGCTCCCACGGAGTACACCGTGAAGCTGAAGGAGGGACTGAAGTGGGCCAACGGCCACGACCTCACCTCCTCCGACGTGAAGTTCTCCTTCGACCGCCAGGTCGGCATCGCGGCCGAGAACGGCCCCTCCTCGCTCCTGGCGAACCTCGACAGCGTCGCGGCTCCGGACGACACGACCGTGGTCTTCACGCTGAAGTCCGAGAACGACCAGACCTTCCCGCAGATCCTCTCGAGCCCCGCCGGCCCGATCGTGGACGAGGAGGTCTTCTCGGCCGACGAGCTGACCGCGGACGCCGACATCGTCTCGGGCGACGCCTTCGCCGGCCAGTACACGATCGCGAACTACGACGTGAACAACCTCATCCAGTACAAGGCGTACCCGGACTACCAGGGCGTTCTCGGCGAGGCGAAGACGGACACCGTCAACGTCAAGTACTACGCGGACTCGTCCAACCTCAAGCTGGACATCCAGGAGGGGAACATCGACGTCGCGTTCCGCAGCCTCTCGGCGACGGACATCGACGACCTCCGCGGCAACGACACGGTCAAGGTCGTGGACGGCCCCGGCGGCGAGATCCGCTACATCGTCTTCAACTTCGACACCCAGCCCTTCGGCGCGACCACCGGTGAGGCCGACAGCGCCAAGGCCCTCGCCGTGCGCCAGGCCGTCGCCGACCTGATCGACCGCGACGAGATCGCCGACCAGGTCTACAAGGGCACCTACACCCCCCTCTACTCCTACGTCCCCGCCGGCCTGACCGGCGCGGTCGAGCCGCTCAAGTCGCTCTACGGCGACGGCAACGGCGCGCCCGACGCCGACAAGGCGAAGGCGACCCTCGAGGCCGCCGGCGTCACCGCTCCGGTCACCCTGAACCTGCAGTACTCGAACGACCACTACGGTCCGTCCTCGGGCGACGAGTACGCGCTGATCAAGGACCAGCTGGAGTCGACCGGCCTCTTCACCGTGAACCTGCAGACCACGGAGTGGGTGCAGTACTCGAAGGACCGCTCGAGCGACGTCTACCCGGCGTACCAGCTCGGCTGGTTCCCCGACTACTCCGACGCCGACAACTACCTCTCGCCGTTCTTCATCAAGGAGAACTTCCTCGCCAACCACTTCGACGACGCCGAGGTGCAGAGCCTGATCGCGCAGCAGGTCTCGACCACCGACGCCGACGCGCGCACCGCGCTGATCGAGCAGATCCAGGAGAAGGTCGCGGCGCAGCTCTCGACCGTCCCCTACCTGCAGGGCTCGCAGGTCGCGGTCGTCGGCAGCACCGTGAGCGGAGCCGAGGACACCCTCGACGCCTCGTTCAAGTTCCGCTACGCGGCACTCAGCAAGGGCTGATCCACCCCCCTCGCGGCCGGCGCCTCCCCGACAGGAGGCGCCGGCCGTTCTCCACGAAAGGCATCACGTGACGACAGCCACGACGGCTGCGGCGACGGCGCCCACCCGGCGACCGCGCGGCTCCGGGGGCGGACTCGGGCGCTACCTGCTCGTCCGCTTCCTGCTCATCATCCCCACCGTCTTCATCCTCGTGACGCTGGTGTTCCTCCTCATGCGCTCCACGGGCGACCCGATCACGGCGGCCCTCGGCGGCCGCCTGACCGCGGACCAGCTCGCCGAGCGCGTAGCCGCCGCCGGCTACGACCGGCCGCTGATCGTGCAGTACCTCGAGTACCTCGGCAAGCTGCTGACCGGCGACTTCGGCACCACTCTGAGCGACAACCGCCCCGTGACCGAGGTGCTCCTCACCTACGGCGCCGCGACGGTCGAGCTCGCCTTCTACGCCCTGATCGTGGCGTTCCTGGTCGGCATCCCGCTCGGGATGCTCGCCGCCTACCACCGCGACCGCACCCCCGACGCGGTGCTGCGCATCTTCGCGATCCTCTGCTACGCGACCCCGGTGTTCTTCGCGGGCCTGCTGCTGAAGCTGGTGTTCTCCGTCTGGCTGAAGTGGTTCCCCGTCGCCGGGCGCGCCTCGACGAGCACCGAGCTCTCGCTCCAGTTCCTCGAGAACAAGACCGGAATCTACCTGATCGACGCGATCCAGACCGGCGACCCGGCCGCGATCTCGGACGTGCTCTCGCACGCGGTGCTCCCCGCCGTCGCACTGGGACTGCTCACCGCGGGCATCTTCCTGCGCCTGGTGCGCACCAACGTGATCGGCACGCTCGGCACCGACTACGTGGACGCGGCGCGCTCGCGCGGCGTCAGCGAGTTCCGGCTCGTCCGCACCCACGCCTACCGGCCGGCGCTCATCCCGATCATCACTGTGATCGGCCTGCAGATCGCCCTGCTGCTCGGCGGCGCCGTCCTCACCGAGACCACCTTCGAGTGGAAGGGCCTCGGCTTCCAGCTCGCCGAGTACCTCCAGGCCCGCGACTTCGTGGCCGTGCAGGGCATCGTCGCCCTGCTCGCCGTCATCGTGGCGCTGACCAACTTCATCGTCGACGTCATCGCGGCGCTCATCGACCCGCGAGTGAGGTACTGAGCATGAGCACCACCTCCCCGGCGCGTCCGCGCCGCCGCCTCGTCGACCGCCTGCCGGTCGTCCACCAGCTCCGGCAGAGCGTCGGCCTCCAGCGGGGGATGCTCGTCACCGGCCTGATCATCACCGGCGCGTTCCTGCTGGTGGCCCTGTTCGCGCCCCTGATCGCGCCCTACGGCTACTCGCAGCTGCGCTCGGGCGGCGAGTCGTTCGGCGCGCAGGAGCCGCCGAGCGCGGAGCATCTGCTCGGCACCACCGTGGGCGGCTACGACGTCCTCTCGCGAGTGATCTGGGGAGCGCAGACCGCGTTCCTCGTGATCGTCGTCGCCGTGGTCCTGTCGATCTTCCTCGGCGTCTTCCTCGGCCTCGTCTCCGGCTACCTCGGCGGCTGGCTCGACCGCGTGCTCGTCGTGATCTGCGACGCGATCTACGCGTTCCCGACCCTGCTGCTGGCGATCGTGATGTCGATCGTCATCTCCGGCGGGCAGTCGAACCTCTGGGCCGGCATCTTCGCCGCGGCGGTCTCGATCACCGTGGTCTACATCCCGCAGTACTTCCGCGTGATCCGGGCCGAGACAGTGCGGATCAAGGGCGACGCCTTCGTCGAGTCGGCGAAGGTCATCGGAGCGTCGACGCCGCGGATCATGTTCCGCCACGTCCTGCGGAACGCGACGCGCACGCTGCCGCTGATCTTCACGCTGAACTCCTCCGAGGCGATCCTGACCCTCGCGGGCCTGGGCTTCCTCGGCTTCGGCATCGAGCCGACGTCGGCCGCGGAGTGGGGCTACGACCTCAACAAGGCGCTGTCGGACGTCACGAGCGGCATCTGGTGGACCTCGGTCTTCCCGGGCCTGGCGATCGTGCTCGTGGTGCTGGGCATCACCCTCGTGGGCGAGAGCCTGAACGACCTCGCCGACCCGCGCCTGCGCGGTCGGCGCGCGGTGGCCGCCGGTGCCGGCGACGTCGCCGCGACGTCCGTCGTGCCGGGCGGCGTCCTCGCCGCCGACGGCCTGGAGACGCCGGGGCACGACCCCGTCGCCGGAGTGGAGGAGACGCGATGAGCGACCAGCGCATCGTCCGGGACGCCTCAGCGCGTCCGATCGTGGACATCACCGACCTCGAGGTCGCCTTCGCGAGCGACCGCGGCGCCGTCCGCGCCGTCGCCGGGGTGAGCCTGCGCGTCGAGCGCGGCGAGGTCCTGGCGATCGTCGGAGAGTCCGGCAGCGGCAAGACCGTGACCGCGAAGACCATCCTCGGCCTCCTGCCCGAGACGGCCACCGCCTCCGGAGTGGTCCTGCTCTCGAAGAAGGACGGCAGCGCGGCGACCGACGTCGTCTCCGTGCCGAAGGCCCGCCTCCGGGAGCTGCGCGGCACCGACGTCGCCATGGTCTTCCAGGAGCCGGGAACCGCCCTCAACCCGGTCTTCACGGTGGGCTGGCAGATCGCGGAGGGACTGCGCGCCCACGGCTCCGTCTCGAAGAAGGAGGCGCGCAAGCGCGCGATCGACGTCCTCCGCACCGTCGGCATCCCGGAGCCGGAGAAGCGGGTCGACTACTACCCGCACCAGTTCTCGGGCGGCCAGAAGCAGCGCGTCGTCATCGCGATGGCCCTGGTCCTGGATCCCGGCCTGATCGTCGCGGACGAGCCGACCACGGCTCTCGACGTGACCGTGCAGGCCGAGATCCTCGACCTGCTCCGCCGGTGCCGCGACGAGTTCGGCACCTCGATCGTGCTGATCACCCACAACATGGGCGTCGTCGCCGATCTGGCCGACCGCGTCGCCGTGATGTACCAGGGCGAGCTGGTCGAGGAGGCGACGGTCTCCGAGCTGTTCTCGGCGCCGAAGGCCGAGTACACGAGGAAGCTGCTCGCCGCCGTCCCGCACGTGGGCCAGGGCGTCGAGCGCGCCCGCGTCCGCGCCGTCGAGCGCGCCGAGGCCCCCGAGGCCGAGACGCTCGTCGCCGCCGAGGGCCTGCGGATCCAGTACCCCGGCCGGCTCGGCCGTCCCGGCTTCGTCGCGGTCGACGGCGTCTCGCTGCGCATCCGCGCGGGCGAGGTGCTCGGCCTTGTCGGCGAGAGCGGCTCGGGCAAGACCACCATCGGGCGCGCCATCGCGGGCCTGACGCCGGTGACCGGCGGGTCGCTGAAGGTCCTCGGCAAGGAGATGCGCGGCATCCGCGAGCGCGCCTTCCGGCCGGTTCGCGGCGACATCGGCTTCGTGTTCCAGGACCCGGCGTCGAGCTTCAACCCGCTGCTCACCATCGCGGAGTGCGTGGCCGAGCCGCTGATCGTGCACGGGCGGGCCGGCGACGCCGCCGGGGCGCGCTCGCGCGTCGACGAGCTCCTGGAGGCGGTGCAGCTGCCGCGCTCCTACGGCGACCGCTACCCGCACGAGCTCTCCGGCGGCCAGCGCCAGCGCGCCAGCCTCGCCCGGGCCCTCGCCCTCGAGCCGAAGCTGCTGATCGCCGACGAGCCGACCTCGGCGCTCGACGTGTCGGTGCAGGCCCGCGTGCTCGAGCTGTTCGCCGAGCTGCAGCGCGAGTTCGGCTTCGCCTCCCTGTTCATCAGCCACGACCTCGCCGTGGTCGACCTGCTCGCCGACCGCATCGCGGTGCTCTACCGCGGCGAGCTGGTCGAGGAGGGGACGGGGGCGGAGGTGCTCGCTGCGCCGAAGCACCCCTACACGCAGCGCCTGCTCGCCTCCCTGCCCGTGCCCGACCCGGTCGAGCAGGCCTCGAGGCGCGAGCTCCTGCGCAGCATCGTCGAGGCGGAGCGCCGGGCGTGAGCCGGACCGCCGAGGATCAGGCCCCCATCGTCGTCGACGACCTCAGCGTCGAGTACCCGCCGCGCGGCATCAGCCGCCGGTGGACGGCACTGCGGGGAGTGAGCCTCCGCGTGGAGCCGGGGGAGGTGCTCGGGATCCTCGGCGGCAGCGGCTCGGGCAAGTCCACGCTCGCGCGCGTGCTCGGCGGCGACGGCCTGGGGCACGACGGCGGCCGCACGCGTCCGGTGATCATCGGAGGGGACGCGACGGTCGCGGGGCACCGCCTCCGCTCGCTCCCCGCCCGCGAGCTCAAGCGCTTCACCGTCGACGTCGCGCATCTCGCGCAGGACGCGGGAGCGACCCTCCGCCCCGAGCTGACCGTCTCGGAGCTGATCGCCGAGCCGATCTTCCTCCGCGACCGCCACTACGACCCGAAGGCCGCGGCGGTGCGGGTGGCGACGCTGCTCGACTCCGTGCACTTGCCGCTGTTCCTGCTCGACCGCTACCCCTACGAGCTCTCCAGCGGCCAGCGCCAGCGCGTGGCCGTGGCCCGCTCGCTCGTGCTCGGGCCGAAGGTGCTGATCGCCGACGAGCCGACCTCGGGCATCGACGCGACGGTGCGCGAGTCGATCGTCGACCTCCTCGCCGACCTGCGGCGCCGGGAGGGATTCGCGGCCGTCGTGGTCAGCCACGACATCGACGTGCTGAGCCGGGCGACCGACCGGATCGCCGTGCTCGTCGGCGGCGAGGTCGTCGCGTACGGGCCGCTGCTGGACGTGCTGATCGAGGCCCGGCACCCCTACGTGCGCGAGCTCGGAGCGGCCTTCGCCGAGTACGAGCGCTTCGACGCCTCCCGAGCGCAGCGCGTCGAGGCGGCCGACCAGTGACCGTCCCGCGCGTCGCGGTGCTCCCGCGGCCGAAGCCGGTGTTCGCCGAGGCGGTCGAGTCGGGCGGGGGAGTGGTCGTCGGACTCGACGGGAGTCCGGATGCGCTGCTCTGGCTGTCCTACGGCCGCACGGACGAGCTGGCCGCTGTGCTGGAGGAGCACCCGTCGATCCGCTGGGTGCAGCTGCCCTGGGCCGGCGTAGACGTCTTCGCGCCCGTGCTCGCCGCGTCTCGCGCGGACGTCGTCTGGACCAGCGCCAAGGGCGCCTACGCGGAGCCGGTGGCCGAGCACGCGCTCGCGCTGGTGCTCGCCCTCCTGCGCTCGCTGCCGGAGCGGGCGCGCGCCGTGTCGTGGGGGCCGAAGAAGGCGGTCACGCTGCACCGCGCCTCCGTGGTGATCGTCGGAGCAGGAGGGATCGCTCGCGAGCTCCTGCGGCTGCTCGCCGTCTTCGACTGCCGGGTGACGATCGTCCGCCGCGGAGACGAGCCGGTGGAGGGCGCCGCCCGCACCCTGCCGGCGTCGCGGCTCGCCGAGGCCGCGGCGGACGCCGACGTGCTGGTCCTGGCCGCCGCCGCCACCGCGGGCACGGAGCGGATGGTCGACGCGGGTCTGCTCGCGCGGCTCCCCGCCCACGCCGTGCTCGTCAACGTCGCCCGGGGGAGCCTCGTCGACACGGACGCGCTCGTCGCGGCCCTCGCCGAAGGCCGTCTCGCGGGCGCCGCGCTCGACGTGACGGACCCCGAGCCGCTGCCGGACGGGCATCCGCTCTGGAGCGAGCCCCGGTGCCTGATCACGCCCCACAGCGCGGACACCCCCGAGATCACCGCGCCGCTCCTGGCCGAGCGCGTGCGCGCCAACGTGGCCGCCTGTGCCGCCGGCGGGCCGTTCGTCGGCCGCGTCGACCCGGGCTCCGGCTACTGAGTGCGCGCCCGATTTTGCGTTCGCGGAGAGTTTGCTAAAGTAGTACCGTACTGATCGCCTCCGGGTGGTCGGATGATCCTCGATAGCTCAATTGGCAGAGCAATCGGCTGTTAACCGGTAGGTTCTTGGTTCGAGTCCAAGTCGGGGAGCGAAGGGTCCGGGACTCCACTCTCGGGCCCTTTTTTCGTGCCCGCGAGCGGTCGCCCTCGAGGGCCCACCCGCTCGGACCGACGATCGGAGGGGCGATGCGCGAGGACGTGCTCGCTCTCCTGCGCCGCCGCCCCGACGTCGAGGCGCCGGATCTCGTCGCCGTCGACGCCAGCGACCGCCTGCTGCTCGACCTCGCCGCCGATCGCGGCCGCCTCGCCGTGATCGGGGACGCCTACGGGGCACTGAGCCTCGGCCTCGCCGCCGACGGCCGTGCCGTACGCGTCATGCAGGACTCGATCACCGCCGAGCGCGCTCTCGCGCAGAACCTCGAGACGGTGCGGGGGTCGGGCGTCGATCTCGCGCCGATCGAGATCGTCGACTCCGTCGCGGAGGCCGTCCGCGACGCCGACGCGGTGCTCCTGCGCCTGCCGCGCTCGCTCGACGCGCTGGCCGCCGTCGCGGCCGGGACCGCACTCGCGAACCCGGCGGCGACCCTGATCGGCGCCGGCCGCATCAAGCACATGACCCGCACGATGAACGACGTGCTCGCCGTGCGCTACGAGCGGATCGACGTCTCCCTCGCCCGGCAGAAGTCGCGCGCCCTGCTCGCGAGCGGCGCGCTCCCCGACCAGCCGCCCGCGCCAGGGCCCGAGCGGCGCCGTCTGGACGAGCTCGACCTCGAGGTCGTCGCACTGCCGGGAGCCTTCGCAGGTGCACGACTGGACCTCGGCACCCGCGCCCTCCTCGCCGCCCTCGATCTCGACTCCCTCCCCGCGGGCACCGCACTCGACCTCGGCTGCGGAACCGGCGTGCTCGCCGCCGTGGTGGCCCGGGCCCGCCCCGACCTCGCCGTGATCGCGACGGACACCTCGCGTGCCGCGGTCGAGTCCGCCCGGGCGACCGCGGCGGCCAATGGGCTGGCCGTCCGCGTCCTCCGCGACGACAACGCCTCGACTCTGGAGGCGTCCTCCGTCGACGTCGTGCTCTGCAATCCGCCGTTCCACTCCGACGGAGCCGTCACCGACCTCGTCGCCCGGCGCATGCTGCGCGCGGCCGGCCGCGTGCTGCGCCCCGGAGGCGTGCTGTGGACGGTCTTCAACTCCCACCTCGCGCATCCGGCCGAGCTGCGCCGTGCGGTCGGGCCGACCACGGTGGTGGCGCGCGACCGCCGCTTCACCGTCACCCGCTCCGTTCGCTCCGACGGCTGAGTACGGCTCCGCAACCCCCTCCGCGGCCTCAGGTCCGCTGTCCGCGGCGCGGGTACGATCTCTCTCCGGCGCTCCTGTGCCGAACCCGTCCCGTCCCCCCGGAGGCCGTCGTGCTCGAAGTCGTCCTCGTCCTCGCCCTGATCGCCCTGGTCGCGGTCGTCGTGCTGTGGCGCCGCGCCGTCGGCGCCGAGCGCCGTGCCGCCGAGAGCCGTGCGGAGGAGGCGGCGCGCGTCGTCCGCCTCGAGCTGGCGGTCGGCGAGCAGGAGGCGAGGCTCCGCATCGTCGGCGAGCTCGAGCAGCTCGCGGTCCGCAGCGCCGCGCACGTCGTCGAGGAGGCCGAGAGCGTCAGGCTCACGATCGACCGCGACCCCGCCGCAGCCGCGCGGTCGGCGCAGCGTGCCGTGCGGGCGGCCGAGGCCTCGCTGGCGCAGCTGCGCCGCATCGCGACCGTCGCCTCCGTCGATCCGGGGGAGCTGCCGCGCACCGGCGGCTCCGTCCCCCTGATCGAGGGCGCCCGCGAGCGAGGCCTGAGCGTCCGCGAGGAGTCGTTCGGCGAGCCGTTCCCGCTGCAGGACGGCGCCGAGGTGGCTGTGCTCCGGGTGCTCGAGTACGCCTTCGACTCGGCGCTGGAGACCGGCGGCGCGGGGACCGAGGTCCGCATCAGCTCCCGATGGACGACCACGGGCCTCCGGGTGGAGGTCGACGACGACCGCGAGCAGCACGGCGCGGCGGAGCAGGACGCCAGCGCTCTCGAGGCGGATCTGCGCTCGCTCACCGAGCGCATCGACAGCCCCGCGCTCGCCGAGCTGCGCGAGCGGGCCGCCCTCTTCGGCGGCGACGTGACCGAGAAGCGGACGCCCGGCGTCGGCCGGAGCGTCACCGCCTCGTTCCCCGCGATCCGCCACCACAACGGCGTGCACGGGGTCGACCTGGCCTGAGTCAGTCCTCGAGGTGCTCCACGCCGGGCAGCCACGAGACGCCGGGGCCGCCCCAGCCGCGCTTGCGGGTGATCTTCGCGACCGGCTTGTGGTAGTCGTGCTCGAGGCGGTCGATGTAGAGCACGCCGTCGAGGTGGTCGAACTCGTGCTGGAACACGCGGGCGAACCAGCCGTCCGCGACGATCTCGAACGGCTCCTGCTCGAGGTCGACCGCGCGGAGGATCGCGCGCTCGGAGCGGCGGAGCGGGAAGCGCTCGCCGGGGAAGGAGAGGCACCCCTCCGACTCCGTGTCCTCGTCCGCCTCGCCGAGCGGGGTCGGCGTGACGAACAGCTCGGGGTTGATCGCGACGCCGCGGCGGGGGGTGCCGTCGTCGTCGGCGTAGTCGTAGACGAACAGTCGCAGCGGGACGCCGACCTGCGGGCCGGCGAGGCCGACTCCGGGGGCTATGTCCATCGTCTCGAACATGTCGGCGACGAGGGTGCGCAGCGCATCGTCGAACTCGGTGACGGGGGCGGCGGGGGAGTGGAGGACGGGGTCGCCGGCGATGCGGATGGGGAGGACGGCCATGGGGGACAGGGTACCGCGGGGCCGTCGACCGGGTCCGCGAGGATCATCCGCTGGGCTCAGCCCCTCACCCGTGCGTCGGAGGACTCCCGGAGGCGTTCTGGGTAGGGTCGACCCCATGCCCGCCGATCTCGCCGAACTCCTCAACGACCCGGCGAAGTTCATCGGCATCCCGATCGCTCTCGTGGGCGCGGTGTTCCTCTCCCTCGGCGCGCAGTTCCAGCACCGGGGAGTGGCGAAGGTGGAGCGGTTCTCGAAGCGCTCCGGCTCCTCCGGGCTCAGCGGCGGCCAGCTGGTCGCGCTGCTCTCGCGCCCCTCGTGGGTGATCGGCACCCTGCTCCTGGGTCTCGCGATCGTCTTCCAGCTGACGAGCCTCGGCTTCTCCCCGCTCATCGTGGTGCAGCCGCTCGGAGCGGTGGCGCTCGTGATCACCGCGGTCGTCAACGCGCGGGTCAGCCGGGTGCGCTTGAACGCGGCGTCGATCCGGGCGATCGTGCTCTGCGTCGGAGGCGTCGGCACGTTCGTCCTCGTGGCGGCGTTCAACGCAGTCGACAAGTCCATCCAGACGCCCGAGCTCATCACGATCCTCGTGATCCTCGCCGTGGTGCTCACGGTCTTCGTCGTCGCCTTCCGCGTCTTCCGCCGCGGAGCGAAGGCGATCTTCTACATCGTGGGCGCCGGAGTGGTCTACGGCTTCGTCGCGACTCTCGCGAAGGTCGTGCTCAACCGCATCAAGTACGGCGAGTTCGACCCGCTGACGGTGGTCTGCATCGTGGCGCTCCTGGCCGCGACCGCGCTCGGCGGGTACTTCGTGCAGAACGCCTACTCCTCCGGCCCGCCGGACCTCGTCGTCGCGGGCCTCACCGTCATCGACCCGCTGGTCGCCGTCGCGATCGGCATCGTCGTGCTCGGGGAGGCGCAGTACGCGGCCCCGTGGGCGATCCCGCTCTTCATCGCGGCCGGTGCCGTCGCCATCTACGGCGTCTTCCTCCTCGCCAAGCACCACCCGCAGGCGCGCTGACGGCGCGGGATCCCGAGTGGTGAGGACTCCTCTGCCTACAATGGGTCCGCGCCGAGAGCCACGAAACCGACCGACCTCCGCCGATCGCTCCCTTCTCTCCCCGAGCGGCACGACACCGATAGGACCTCCCGTGTCAGATCCCCGCGACGCGTCCCGACCGGGATCGCCCGACTCCCGACCGCTGACGGTCGTGATCGGCTGCGACACCTTCGCTCCCGACGTGAACGGAGCCGCGAAGTTCGCCGAGCGCCTCGCCGCCGGTCTCGCGCAGCGCGGCCACGAGGTCCACGTCGTCGCCCCTTCGGCCGACGGCTGGAGCGGCACCCGGGTCGAGACGCACGAGGGCCAGCGGATCATCGTGCACCGGCTCTACAGCTGGCGCTGGTACCCGCACGACTGGCTGCGCTTCGCGATGCCGTGGCGCATCCGGCAGAACAGCGCGCGCATCCTCGACGAGGTGAAGCCCGACGTCGTGCACTTCCAGTCGCACATCATCGTCGGCCGCGGCCTCGGGATCGAGGCGGCCAAGCGCGGCATCCGCATCGTCGGCACGAACCACTTCATGCCCGAGAACATGCTCGAGTTCACCCTCCTGCCGAAGGCCGTGCAGGCCAAGGCCGTGGCGATGGCGTGGCGGGCCGCGCGCCGCACCTTCGGCCGGGCGGAGGCGGTCACCACGCCGACCCGCAAGGCCGCGCAGTTCCTCGAGAAGTACACGGGCCTCCGGGGCG
Organism: Rathayibacter sp. AY1C2; assembly: GCF_002931195.1. NCBI lineage: Bacteria > Bacillati > Actinomycetota > Actinomycetes > Micrococcales > Microbacteriaceae > Rathayibacter > Rathayibacter sp. AY1C2. The sequence goes on from NZ_PSWG01000020.1 coordinate 17,115, forward strand.
TCCACGCCATCTCCTGCGGCATCGACGCCGACAACTACACGCCCGACTTCGCGGCCCGCGCCGGCGACTCGATCCTCTTCGTCGGCCGCGTGACCGGCGAGAAGCACATCGACGTCCTGCTCCGCGCCGTCGCCCTGCTCGACCCGGCGCTCGACGCGAAGCTCGAGATCGTCGGCGGCGGCGACCAGATGCGCAACCTCCAGCAGCTCGCCGCGACCCTCGGCATCGCCGACCGCGTCCGCTTCACGGGCTACGTCTCGGACGCCGAGCTCAAGGAGGCGTACACCCGCGCCACCGTGTTCGCCATGCCGTCCATCGCCGAGCTGCAGAGCATCGCGACGATGGAGGCGATGGCCTCGGCCCTCCCCGTCGTCGCCGCCGACGCGATGGCCCTCCCGCACCTCGTCCACGACGGCGAGAACGGCTACCTCTTCGCGCCGGGCAGCGCCGAGGCCCTCGCCGACCGCCTCACCGCCGTGCTCACGGCCGACCAAGAGGACCTCGAGGCGATGAAGCGCGCCTCCCTCCAAATCGTCGCCGCGCACGACATCAACCGCACGATCAGCACCTTCGAGAGCCTGTATCGTGGGGAGCCGGTGGCCGATCCGGCCTCCGACGCAGCGTCCGCACCCGCCGCCACCTGACGGCCGCTCGGACGGCCGCCGCGGGGCGTTAGCTCAGCCGGTCAGAGCAGCGGACTCATAATCCGTCGGTCACGGGTTCAAGTCCCGTACGCCCTACTCCGCTCCACCCGCGGTGGTTCCTCCTCTCCAGCGCCGGGTCGGGCCTCCACCTGATGTCGTTCTCGTCGGAGCGGACGGTCCGGGCCCGTCAGGCCGACGGGCCGTGCCTCAGGACGGCGCCGACGCGGTCCTCGCCGGCACGCCGACCGCGGACGAGTCGGATGCGACGTCGCGGACGACGACGGCGCCGGCTCCGACCCGCACACGGTCGCCGACGGTCACGTCCCCGACGATCGTCGCGCGGGCGCCGATGTAGACGTCGTCGCCGATGACGGGCGTCCGACCCTTCGACTCGCCGATGGTGACGCCGTGGTAGATGAACGCGTTCCTCCCGATGACCGTGCGCGGGTGCAGGATCACGCCGCGGCCCCAGTGGGGGAGACGCAGGCCGGGCCCGACCTGAGCGGTCGGCGGCAGCTCGGCTCCGACGATCATGCGGGTCCAGACGAGATCGACGAGGCGGTAGACGAGGTGGAGGGGGAGCCGGGTCCTCCGAGAGCTCGAGTACTGCCCGAGTCGGAGGACGAGGACGGTGAGCCGGTCGGAGGCGTGGCCCTTGGCGGCCAGGTCCGCGCGGACGACGGCTCGGAGGTCAGCGAGATCCATGCTCCCAGTCTGAGTGGGAGCCTCGCGGGTGAGGGCGGGCCGTCGGAGATCGTCCGGGGCGTGGCGAGCATCCGCGAGCGGACGACACGGTGGCTCGATGCGCTAGCACGTCCCGACGCGCCGCGCCCGTACTGGCCGCTCTCCGCTCGACGTGATTGCCTGAACCCGTGCCTGATCTTCCGATGTTCCCGCTCGGCTCCGTGCTCCTGCCGCACATGCCGCTCCCGCTCCGGCTGTTCGAGCCGCGGTACCTGCGGATGCTCGGCGACGTCCTCGAGGACGAGACCCTCGCGTTCGGCGTCGTGCTCATCGAGCGCGGCCAGGAGGTGGGCGGCGGCGACCAGCGGTTCGCGGTCGGTGCCCGCGCGCGCATCCTGAACATCGACGGGGCGGAGTCGTTCGTCACGCTCGACTCCGTGGGCGAGGAGCGCTTCGAGGTCGTCCGCTGGTACGAGGACGACCCGTACCCGCGCGCCGAGGTCCGCCTGCTGCCCGATCTGGAGTGGGACGAGAAGCACGCCCCCGCGCTGGCTGCGGCGGAGTCGGCGGTCCGCACGGCACTGGCGGTCGCGAGCGAGTTCGTCGAGCAGCGCTACGGCGCGGTCGTCGAGCTCGCCGAGGATCCGGCCGCGCACGCCTGGCAGCTCGCCGGCGTCGCACCGGTCACCGAGCTCGACCGCCTCGCGTTCCTCCGCAGCTCCACCATGGAGGAGCTGCTGGAGTCGGTCCGGGAGCGCTCCGCCGAGGCGACCGAGTCGTTCCGCGCCGGCTGGGCCTGAGCCCGGTCCCGGCGTCCCCCGACGAGCCCGTCAGTCCTCGATGCTGACGCCGCGCTCCTCCGCCAGCTTGACCAGGTCGTCGACGACCACGAGCGCCATCCGCACCGAGCGGTCGCGGCGGTACTCCTCGTCGTCCGGGTCGATCCGCGAGGTGCGGTCGAGGGTCTCCTCGATCGACTGCGCGAGCTCGCGCCACGCGTCCTGACGGGCGTCGTCGACGAGCGTCGCGAGGTACTCCTCGTCCTGCGCACGCCTGTGGAGGGAGTCGGCGACGAGGAGCGAGAGCCGCTCGCGGTGGTCGAGGTTGTCGACGTCGGCCGAGCGGTAGTCGTGCACGTGGTCGGAGCGGCCGCCCACGGAGGTCACGTCGGCGGCGATGCCGCGCAGGCGCTCAGCGGCCGCCTCGGACTCGCGCGCCAGCTTCTCGAGCTCCTCCGCGGCGACGACGGAGTAGCGGCCCGAGTCGAAGGGGACGTCGGCGCCGAGGCCGTCCATCAGCACCCGGTTCTTCACGGCCATCCGGCTCGCGTACTGCGCGAGCATCAGGCCCTCCTCGGCGGCCTCCTCGACGGAGGCGGGCTCGCGCGACGGGTTCTCATCGGGGTCGTACGGCTCCATCTTGAACCTGCGTCGACGCCGGAACCACACGTGCGTCACCTACATCCCGGAGCAGGCGCCCCGCCCGCCGGAGCACCTCTTCGAGAGTACCCGGCGGGCGGGCGCCGTGGTCGGCGGCTCAGGCCTCGCGCCAGTCGTCCTGCCGGAGGTGGGAGCCGGCCTGCGGCCCCATCTGCAGCATCCCGCCGTCCACGACGTACGAGGATCCGGTGATGGAGGAGGCGGCGGGAGAGGCCAGGAAGGCGACCACCGCCGCGATCTCGCGGGCGTCGCCGGGGCGGCCGAGGGGGATGCCGGGGCGGTCGATCGTGACGGGGTCCACGTTTTCGGCGTCGTTCATCGGCGTGGCGATCTCTCCGGGGGCGACGGCGTTGACGGTGATGCCGAGGGAGCCGAGCTCGAGTGCGGCGACCTTCAGCAGGCCGCCCAGCCCGTGCTTGGCGGCGGTGTAGGCGACGGAGCCGACCCGCGGCTGGTGCTCGTGGACGCTGGTGACCGCGATGATCCTGCCGCCCGTGCCCTGGGCCGCCATGCGCCGCGCGGCGCGCTGGAGGCAGACGAACGCTCCGTCGAAGTTCAGGGCGACGGTCGAGCGCCAGCTGTCGAGGCTCTGCTCGAGGAAGGGCTCGCCTCCGCCTCCGCCCGCATTGCTGACGGCGACGTCGAGCCCGCCCAGTCGATCCGCGAGGTCGTCGATCACGTCGCCCGCGCCCTCCAGATCCGTCGTGTCGAGGCGCGCGATCTCGGCGCGCCGACCGAGGGAGTGCACCTCCTCCGCCGTGCCCTGCGCGCCCTCCTCGTCGCTGTGCCAGGTGATGCCGACGTCCATGCCCGCCTCGGCCAGTGCCACCGCGGTCGCCCGGCCGATGCCGGAGTCCGAGGCGGTCACCAGTGCACGGGTGGGCCGGAAGTCTCGAGGTCCCTGGGTCATGTCGTCTCCTGTCTCGATCGGGCCGCCGATCCGGCGGACACGGGTCGATCCCATCAGCGGATCCGGCGCGCTCGGGAGCCGGTTGACAGGTCCGGGCTCGCGCGAGCCGCGTGGCGGTGTCCCCGCTGAGCGCCCCGATCGCGTTGACTGGGCGGATGGATCACCGGCGCATCTCGGTCGTCGTCCCCGTGAAGGACGACGCCCGCCACCTCGAGCAGCTGCTCGAGCTCCTCCGCGAGCAGACGCTCGCTCCGTTCGAGATCGTCGTCGTCGACGACGGGAGCACCGACGACAGCGCCGCCGTCGCGCGAGCGGCGGGCGCGCGGGTGGTGCGGCACGACGGAGCCGGGATCCCGGCGAGCACGGCGCACGGCTTCGACGAGGCGCACGGCGACGTCCTCGCACGGCTCGACGCCGACTCCCGCCCGGGACCCGACTGGCTGGCGCGCCTGGCCAGCCACTTCGCCGACCCCGAGGTCGGAGCGGTGACCGGTCCCGGACGCTTCGACGAGCTCGGCCCGATCGCCCGGGTGATCGCGCGGGTCGCCTACATGGACGCCTACTTCGTGCTGATGGGGTCGGCGCTGGCCAACTGGCCGCTCTTCGGCTCCAACTGCGCCGTCCGCCGGTCGGCGTGGGAGGAGATCGCGGAGGAGATGCACCGGCACGACGCCTACGTGCACGACGACGTCGAGATCAGCGTGCACCTGGGACTCCGGCACCGGATCGTGCTCGACCGCCACCTCGAGGTCGGCATCTCGGCCCGCCCCTTCGGCGCCTTCGCGGACATGCTCCGCCGGTTCGACCGCGCTCTCCACACGCTGGCGCGGCACCCCGGGATGGGGTCGTCCCTGCAGCGCTGGACGCACCGGGTGCGCCGCACCCACCGCGACCGACTGCGAGCGACGGCCGCGGCGCGCCGCTCCGGCTGACGACGAGAACCGGCGGCGCCGCCTGACGGCTAGGGCTGGGCCGCGTCCGGCCGGGCCGCGTCGGGCTCGGCCTCCGCCGCCCGATCCTCTCCGGGCGCGGTGCGCCCCTCCTTCGGCATCGCCCAGACCGCGGCGAGCATGCCCACGGCGAGGACCGTGAGCGCGATGCAGACGAAGCGGGTGCCCTCGGCGAGGTCCGCCGGTGCGGGGACGCCGCCGCCCGCCTTCGCGTTCACGATCGCGCCGAACACGGCCACGGCGACGGCGCTGCCGATGTTGCGGGCGAAGAAGTTGGTCGAGGAGACCACTCCGCGCTCGTTCCAGTCGACGCTCGACTGCGCCCGGATCAGCGTCGGAGTCGCCACGAGCCCCATGCCGGCGCCGATCAGCACGCAGAAGCCGGCGATCTCCCACAGCGTCGAGGAGGAGCCGAGCAGGACGGTCAGCGCCGTGCCGATCACGACGAGCCCCGCTCCGAGGAAGCCCGTGTTGCGGAAGCCGATGCGCAGGTAGAGCCGGCCCGACAGGCTCGCCGCGACCGGCCAGCCGAGCGTCATCGCCGCGACGGCGAAGCCCGCGCCGAGGGCGGAGCTGCCGAGCACGCCCTGCGCGAAGGTCGGGAAGTACGAGGTGACGCCGAGCGTGATCGCGCCGACGGTCACCGAGACCAGGCTGGTCGAGATCAGCACGCGCCGCGTGAGGACCCAGAGGGGGAGCACCGGGGCGGCCGCGCGCCGCTCGATCGCGACGAAGCCGGCGAACGCGAGGGCCGAGACGACGAACACGCCGACTCCGGCGGGGGAGAGCCACGGCCAGGCGCTGCCGCCCTCGAGCAGCCCGAGGATGAGCAGCGCGGTGCCCACGGCGAGCACGGAGGCGCCCGCCACGTCGATCCGCTGCTTCTCGCCCCGCGTGGTCTCGCGGAAGCTGCGGATCAGGAGGAACGCCGCCAGGAGGCACAGGGGGATGTTGACGAGGAAGATGCCGCGCCAGGCGCCCAGGTCCGAGAGCACGCCGCCGAGGATCGGCCCGACGACCGAGGAGATGCCCCAGACGCTCGCGAGGTAGCCCTGGGTCTTCGCACGCTCGGCGACCGTGTAGATGTCGCCGGCGATGGTGATGCCCATCGGCTGGATCGCTCCGGCCCCCAGGCCCTGCAGGGCTCGGAACGCGATCAGCGCGGGCATGCTCCAGGCGAGGCCGCACAGGAGCGAGCCGACCAGGAACAGGGCGATGCCGATCAGCATGATGGGCTTGCGCCCGATCACGTCGGCGAGCTTGCCGTAGAGGGGGACCGAGACGGCCTGGGCCAGCAGGTAGATCGAGAACAGCCAGGGGAACTGCTCGAAGCCCCCCAGGTCGGCGACGATGGACGGCACGGCCGTCGAGAGGATCGTGGCGTCGAGGGCGACCAGAGCGGTCGAGATCATCAGGGACAGCAGGATCGGGCCGCGCTCCGAGCGCAGTCCGACACTCGCGCGGGTGGGGGCGTCGGTCACTCTGCCCAGGCTATTCCATAGCCGGGGGATGGAAGCGGGGAGGAGAGGATCCGCTCCGGGGCTCGATAGACTGGTGGCATGGAACTCGTTCTCTGGCTCGTCGTGTCCGCCATCGCCGGTGTCGGCCTCGTCTCCGGAGTCGCGGCTCTCATCGCCATGACGCGGGCGCCCTGGTCGGCCGACAAGTAGCCGCCCGACCGGCCTCGCGCCGGCACTACTCGTAGATCCGCACCACGCTCCACTGCGGCTCCGTCGACGCGACCACGTCGAGCACGAACGCTCCGCCGGTCGCGACGTCTGTCGCCTGGAAGCGCCAGCCGCCGATGCTCACCGGTGTGCGCCCGAACGTCGGCGGGAACCCCTCGAGGGGCGCCCACCACTCGCTCGTGCAGGTCCACACCGTCGGCCGGTCGGTCACCCGGTAGCTCCCGCCCCGCCACTCGAGCGCGATCGGCACTCCCTCGCCGTCGGTCGAGACCAGCGCCGTCTCGTCGATCACCGCCATCGTCGTGCTCCCGTTCACTCGCCGGACCCGGTTGGCCGTTCGAACATGTGTTCGATAGTCTGCGAGTGTACGCCGCGGCGCTCGTGCTCGCCACGGCCGCGGATCGACCGGTGGGAGGCGCGATGATCGAGTGGAGTCCGCTCCAGATGCTGCGCAGCAGCGGGCAGGACGAGTGGGTGATGGTCGACGCCCTGCGCACCGGCCGGATCGGCCTGGTGCGCCGCATCGAGACCGGCCCGTACCGCGAGACCTGGTTCCGCGCGGTGACCTGGGCGGCGGAGCCGGAGAGGCGGACGCTCGTGGGCTACTCCCGCTCGATGGACACCATCGCGGCCGCCCTGTGGGCCCATCAGCCGCCGACGGCGCAGGAGAAGCCCTTCCCCGGCTACCCGCCCTCGCGGCCGTCGCCGTGACTCCTTCAGCGAGAGGGGGCCCGGCCGTCCCCGCGACGGCGGCCTCCGTGTCCGCCACGGGGGAGAATGGCCCGATGCTCCTCGCACTCGTCGGCGGCCCCACGGGGGCGTGGCGGGCGGTCGACCCCGTCGGCGGCGCCGAGGCCGGGAGCGGCAGGGGCCCGGCCGAGCTGGCGGCGTTCGTCCGGGAGCGGGAGCCGGAGCGCCCGCGCTGGGTCTGGGACGACACCGCGCGCTGGTACCCCGCACTGCTGTCGGCCGGCGTGGTCGTCGCCCGGTGCCACGACCTCCGGCTGGCCCGCGCGATCCTCCGCCGCTCGGTCTCCGCCGCCGCATCGGCTCTCGCGCGCTCGCCCCTCGACCCGTGGGACGCGGGAGCCGCGGCCCCCGCCGCGCAGGACACGCTGATCGGGTTCGAGGAGGCGGCGGGCGGCTCCGACGAGCTCGACCCCGTCCTCGAGCTGGCCCGGCAGGAGGAGGCGCTCTCCGGCGTCGCCGAGGCCGGCCGGCTCCGCCTGCTGCTCGCCGCCGAGTCCGTCGGCGCCCTGATCGCTCGCGAGATCGCCCACGCGGGGCTGCCGTGGCGCGCCGATGTGCACGACCGGGTGCTCACCGGGATGCTCGGCCCCCGCCCGCTCTTCGGCGGCCGCCCGGCCCTGCTGGAGGCGCTGGCCGTCCGTCTGCGCGACGAGCTCGGCGCGCCCGAGCTCAATCCCGACTCGCCGGCCGAGCTCCTCAAGGCGCTGCGGCGCGCGGGGCTGCCGGTCGAGTCGACGCGCTCCTGGGAGCTGCAGTCCCTCGAGCACCCCGCGGTGCCGCCCCTCCTGGAGTACAAGAAGCTCTCCCGGCTGCTCACCGCCAACGGCTGGGCGTGGCTCGACGCGTGGGTGCGCGACGGCCGGTTCCGGCCGGAGTACGTGGTGGGCGGCGTCGTCACCGGCCGCTGGGCGACCTCGGGCGGAGGGGCGCTGCAGCTGCCGCGGCAGATCCGCGCCGCGGTCACCGCGGATCCGGGCTGGAGCCTCGTGGTCGCGGATGCCGCGCAGCTCGAGCCGCGCATCCTCGCCGCGCTGTCGGGCGACTCGGCCATGGCCGCCGCCGGGCGGGGCCGCGACCTCTACCAGGGCATCGTCGACGCCGGCGTGGTCCCCGACCGGCCGAGGGCGAAGGTCGCGATGCTGGGGGCGATGTACGGGGCGACGAGCGGCGAGGCCGGGCGGCTGCTCCCGAGGCTCGCCCGTGCCTACCCGCGCTCGGTCGCGCACGTCGAGGCGGCGGCTCGAGCGGGCGAGCGCGGCGAGAGCGTCTCGACGTGGCTCGGGCGCAGCTCGCCTCCGGGCCCCGAGGGGCTCTCGGCCGATGCGGCCCGGGCACGCGAGTGGGGACGCTTCACCCGCAACTTCGTGGTGCAGGGGACCGCGGCCGAGTGGGCGCTCTGCTGGATGGGCGAGCTGCGGGCGCGACTGCGCGCCGAGGGCGGCGCGGTCGGCCGGGCGCACCTCGTCTACTTCCTGCACGACGAGGTGATCCTGCACGCTCCCGCCGACGTCGGCGAGCGGGTCGCCGCGATCGTCCGCGAGGCGGCGGTGCGCGCCGGACGCTCGCTCTTCGGAGAGGGCGAGGTCGACTTCCCGGTCACCGTCGCCGTCGTCGACTCCTACGACCAGGCGAAGTGAGACGCGGGATCAGTACCAGTGCGGCGAGCGGTTGTTCCAGCTCGACCACGCGTTGCAGGGCGAGCCGTAGGCGCTCTTGATGTACGAGAGCCCCCAGTCGACCTGCGTCGCCGCGTTCGTCTGGTAGTCGGCTCCCGAGTTGGCCATCTTGCTCGCCGGGAGGGCCTGCGGGATGCCGTAGGCGCCGGAGGAGCGGTTCAGCGCGTTCCAGCGCCACCCCGACTCGCCGTTCCACAGCGGGATGAGGCACCGGTCGACCTGGTCGGCGCCCCAGCCGAAGCGGCCGACGGCGGTCCGGGCATAGGCCTGGGCCTGCGCGGGGGAGAGGCCGTCCGTGCGTCCGGCGTAGGTGCCGAGGGCGGCGATGGTCTTGGCGGAGCTGTTGCGCGCGCCGGTCGGGTCGTCGTCGCCGAGTTCGACCGGGCCGCCTCCGCCACCTCCGCTGTTGGAGGGCGCTGCCGGAGCAGCGGCCGCGGCGGGAGCCGACGCGGCGCGCTGGCGGGCGGCCTCGGCCTCGGCGGCGAGGCGGGAGAGGCGCTGCTGCTCCTCGAAGGCCGACTTCGCGTCCTGGCCGTCGGCGTACTCCCGCTCGATCTCGGCGGTGGTGTTCTTGAGCGAGGCGAGCTGGGTGTAGAGCTCCTGGCTGTACTTCTCCTGGTCGGCGACCTTGGCGTCGGCCTCGGCCTGCGCGGAGCGGGCGGCCGAGAGCGCGTCGGCCGCGGCGGTGGCGAGGGAGACGCGCTCGCCCCGGGCCTGCTCGGCCTGAGCGGCGAGGGAGACGGCCTGGTTCTCGGTCGACTGCGCCGCGGTCTGGAGCCGGCTGGTCTGCTGGGTGAGCTGCGTCATGGTGCCGAGGCGGTAGAGCAGCTCGCTCGACTCGTCGCCGCCGATGAGGAGGTTGAGCGTCGCATCGGTCCCGCCGTTGCGGTAGAGCTGCGCGGCGAGACGGCCGGCCTGCTCCTTCGCGGCGTCGGCGTCCGAGCGGGCGGCGGAGGCGCGCTCCTCCAGGGCGCTCACGCGCTGAGTCGCCTCGTCGAGAGCGCTCTGCGCGGCGTCCGCCTCGGCGGCCCGGCTGATGGCGGCGTCGGTGAGGGCGGCGGCCTGGTCGCGCAGGTCGGCGAGGAATGCGGTGATGCGGTCGACCTCGGCGGCGGTGGCGCTCTCGCTCGACTTCGCGGCCTCCACATCGGACCACGAGGGGTAGTCGGACGGGTCGTAGGCGGCGGACGCGGAGAGAGGAGCGGCGAGGGCGGCGCACAGGACGAGGACCGTGCCCGCTCCGGCGGCGACGAGGCGCCGGCGCGCCCGGGAGGGGGCGCGGAGACCGAGGGGGGTGCGGGACATGCGAACCACCCTAGGCGACGGCACCCGCGCCTGTCTCGTCCTAGCTCGAGGCTCGACGGCCCCGACGGGGACGCTCGAGAGCGTATCCGCGGACGCCCCGTCCCGGCCCGTCGCCCGTGAGCTCGTCGCGGGCCGCCTCAAGGAGGCGCCGCAGGGCCTCCTCCCGCACGCCGGCGGCGATCGCGGCGAGGCGGCGCTGCGGGTGCGCGTCCTCCTCCTCCGCCTGCTCGTCGTCGGCGGTGGCGGGCAGCGAGCTCTCGTACGCGTCGAGGACGGCGGCGAGGTCGGCGCCGGACAGGCTCGAGGCCAGCAGCACCCGGTCGAGGACGTCGTCCCAGTCCTCCTCCGGGGACGCTCCGTCACCCGTCAGCCAGGCGGCCGCCTCCGCGCGGCCCTCGTCGGTGAGCGCGTGCAGGGGGAGGCCGTCGTCGGTGGACCCGGCCGAGACGACGAGGCCCCGCTCGCGCAGGCGCTCGAGCGTCGAGTAGATCTGGCCGACGTTGACCCGGGGCCGGTGCGCGGCACGGTCGAGGAGCTCGGCGTGCAGCTGGAGGCCGTAGGCGGGGCCGAGCGTGAGCAGGGCGAGCAGGCCGTCGCGGACGGACACGGTGCTCCTCCCGGCGGGCGTCTGGCGGTGTGCGGCGTCCGGCGGCGCGGACGACCCGAGTATAGGCAGGAGCCGCCCACGGCCGGTCGAGCAGGCGCGGCGAGCCGCCTTGACGGAGGTCCGCCGCTCCTGCATGATCGGCGTGGTGGCACGTCCACCGTCATAATCGAAGAAGGCGCACCGCAGAGTGTTCCGTGGTCCGGGTCGTTGGGGAAGACGCACCGGGACGAACGGAGGACACCATGGTGGCGCAGCAGACTCGGGGTGTGCTCTTCGTGCACTCCGCCCCCCGCGCGCTCTGCCCCCACCTCGAGTGGGGGACAGGTCGCGCCCTTGGTCGTGCCGTGAACTTCGCCTGGATCGAGCAGCCCGTGCTCCGCAGCACACTGCGCGCCGAGTTCGCCTGGGAGGGCCCGGTCGGAACCGGTGCCGTCATCGCGTCCGCTCTCCGCGGCTGGGCCGATGTCCGCTACGAGGTCACCGAGGAGCCCTCGCCCGGCGTCGACGGCGGCCGCTGGATGCATACGCCCGAGCTCGGAATCTTCTACGCCCAGACCGACAGCGCGGGCAACACCGTCGTGCCCGAGGACCGCATCCGCTCCGCCATGGAACTCGCCGGCGCCGACCCCATCGAGCTGCACCGCGAGCTGCGCCTCGCCCTCGGCCAGGCCTGGGAGGACGAGCTCGAGCCCTTCCGCTACGGCGGCGACTTCGCCCCCGTCGTCTGGATGCACGGGGTCGGCTGAGCTGATTCGACGCCGCTCCTCGCGCGGCGTCGCGCAGTCGGCTCGGGCGGGTGGTCGGGTTCCGTGGAGCGGCCGGCGGCCGGCGACGCCGATCCGCTGGCACGCGGGTCGGCGGATACGCCTCGCGGGGGCCGCTCGCTCCCGCACCCCTGAACCAGGCGGCCAGCGGACCCCCCCCGTTCCGGCAGAGGTCCGCCTCGAAGTCGCGCCGTCGCCTCGCGGTTGCCGCTCGCTGCGCACGTCGACCAGACGGTCGGCGGAGCACCGCGTTGGGGCGGAGGGCGTCGGAAGACTCGTGCAGCCGCCCGCACCTTTGTCGCGCCTGATCTGAGCATCCGACCCGAGTCGCGGCGAAGCCCGCGCTCCCCTCGAGCACAGCTGCTTGAACCGAAGCCTTCGACCCGAGTCTCGGCGAAGCCCGCGCTCCCACCCGGACAGCTTCCGCGATCGGAGTATCCGACCCGAGTCGCGGCGAAGCCCGCGCTCCCCACCAGCACCGCGTGCTCACCAGCCCGCATCAGACGGCGGCGCAGCTCCCTCGCGGCACGAGGCGTATCCGGGGATCCGCGTTCCAGCGGATCACCGTCGCCGCACCGCACCGGCCCTCGGGAACCCCGCCCCCCTCCCCAGCGGACGCGCCTGCGCTGCGCAAGGAGCGGCGCAGCCCGCTTACCGCACGGTGGAGCGGGGCTACGCCCCGCTACACCGTCCGGAAAGCGGCAACAGCATTGTGCCCCCCGAACCCGAACGAGTTCGAGATGGCGACCAGCGGTCCGTCGCCGAGGGCGCGGGGGCTGGTGACGACGTCGAGGGGGATCTGGGGGTCCTGCTCGAAGAGGTTGATGGTGGGGGGTGCGGTGCGCTCGTGGAGGGCGAGCACGGTGAAGATGGCCTCGAGCGCGCCAGTGCCGCCGAGGAGGTGGCCGGTGGACGCCTTGGTCGCGGAGACGGCGATGTTCGGGAGGTGGTCGCCGAAGACGCGCAGCAGGGCGCGGTACTCGGCGATGTCGCCGACCGGGGTGCTCGTCGCGTGGGCGTTGACGTGGGTGACGTCGGTGAGCGCGGCTCCGGCCTGCTCGAGGGCGCCGATCATGGCGCGGGCGGCGGCGGAGCCCTCGGGGTCCGGCGCCGTGATGTGGTACGAGTCGCTGGTGACGGCGCCGCCGGCGAGCTCCGCGTAGATGCGGGCTCCGCGGGCGAGGGCGTGCTCCTCGGTCTCGAGGATGAGCGTCGCGGCGCCTTCTCCGAGGACGAAGCCGTCGCGGGAGACGTCGTAGGGGCGCGAGGCGGTCGCCGGGTCGTCGTTGCGGCGCGAGAGGGCCTGCATCGACGCGAAGGCGGCGATCGGGAGCGGGTGGACGACCGACTCCGTGCCGCCGGCGACGACCACGTCGGCGAGGCCGAGCTGCATGTGCTCGTAGGCGTTCGCGAGGGCCTCGGTGCTGGAGGCGCAGGCCGACACGTCGGTGCGGGCGTAGGCGCGGGAGGGGATGGCCATGCTGATGGCGGCGGCGGCCGCGTTGGGCATGAGCATCGGGATGGTCATCGGGAGGACCCGGCGGGGTCCGCGCTCGCGGAGGGTGTCCCACGCGTCGACGAGGGTCCAGAGGCCGCCGATGCCGGTCGAGTAGTCGACGCCCACGCGGAGCGGGTCGACGTCGGTGATGCCGGAGTCGGCCCAGGCCTCGCGGGCCGAGATGAGCGCGAACTGGCTGGAGGGGTCGAGGCGCTTCGCCTCGGGGCGGGAGAGCACCTCCTCCGGGCGGACCTTGGCCTGGGCGGCGAAGGTGACCGGGATGTCGTACTGAGCGACCCAGTCCTGCTCGAGGGAGCGGACGCCTGATTCGCCGGCGAGGAGTGCGTTCCAGGACTCCCGGGCGGTCCCGCCGAGGGGAGTGCTGGCACCGATTCCGGTGACGACGATCTTCTTGGTCATGACGAGCTTCTCTGTTCCGTGTGGGTGGGTGCCGGGCTCACCCCGGCCGACGATCGCCGGCCGGGGTGTCCGCCACGAGGACGGGGTGCGCGGGCGACGACTACTCGGACGCCTTGACGATGAAGCGGACCGCGTCGCCGACCGTCTTGAGGTTCTTGACCTCGTCGTCGGGGATCTTCACGTCGAACTTCTCCTCGGCGTTGACGACGATGGTCATCATCGAGATGGAGTCGATGTCGAGGTCGTCGGTGAACGACTTGTCCATCTCGACGGAGTCGGTGGCGATGCCCGTCTCGTCGTTGACAAGCTCGGCCAGGCCGGCGAGGACTTCTTCGTTGGACAGTGCCATGGTTCTCTCCTTGGGGGTTCTTCGGGTGTTCGTCAGTGACCGTAGGTCAGTTTAGGGGTGGGGTCGCGCCGGTCACGGGAGCACCACGACCTGCGCGCCGAACACCAGTCCGGCGCCGAAGCCGATCTGCAGCGCGAGTCCGCCGTGCAGCTCCGGGTGCTCCTCGAGCAGGCGGTGGGTGGCGAGCGGGATCGACGCGGCGGAGGTGTTGCCGGTGGTCTCGATGTCGCGGCCGATGGCGACGGTCTCGGGCAGCTTCAGCTGCTTCGCGAGCTCGTCGATGATGCGCATGTTCGCCTGGTGGGGGATGAACGCGGCGAGGTCCTCGGGCTGGACGCCCGCCTCCGCGAGCGCCTGCTTGGCGACCTTGGCCATCTCCCAGACCGCCCAGCGGAAGACCGACGGGCCGTCCTGGCGGAGGGTGGGCCATTCGGCGGTGCCGTCGCGGTAGGCCGCGAGCGGGTTGTCCATGCCGACGGTGTCCCATTTGGAGCCGTCGGATCCCCACACGGTCTTCGAGATGCCGGCGGTGTCGCTGGGGCCGACGACCGCGGCGCCCGCGCCGTCGCCGAGGAGGAAGGAGATGCTGCGGTCGGTCGACTTGACCAGCTCGGACAGCTTCTCGGCTCCGACGACGAGCACGTACTCGGCCAGGCCGGAGCGGATGAAGGAGTCGGCCTGGGCGATGCCGTAGGTGTAGCCGGCGCAGGCGGCCGAGATGTCGTACGCCGGGGCGGGGTTCGCGCCGATGCGGTCCGCGAGGAGCGCGGCCAGCGACGGGGTCTGCACGGTGTTGCTGATCGTGGAGACGAGCACGACGCCGATCTGGTCCGGGCGGATGCCCGCCTTCTCGATCGCCTCGAGGGAGGCGGTGGTCGCGAGGTCGACCGCGTGGATGTCGGCGGAGGCGCGGCGGCGCTCGATGATGCCGGTGCGCTGGCGGATCCACTCGTCGGAGGAGTTGATCGGCTCGATCAGGTCGTCGTTCGGGACGACGAGGTCGCCGCGTGCCGCGCCGATGCCGAGGATCCGGGTGTACGCGCTGCCGCTGGACTGGGTGAGGGAAGGGGTCGTCATGGGGTCTCTCCTGCTAGGCGGCGTGCTCGTCGATGAAGGCGCGGGCGGCGTCCACGTCGTCGGGGGTCGTGATGGCGATGCTCGGCACGCCCTTGAGGCCGCGCTTGGCGAGGCCGACCAGCGCGCCGGCGGGTGCCAGCTCGATGATCCCGGTGACGCCCGCGTCGGCGAAGGCCGCCATGCAGAGGTCCCAGCGGACGGGGGAGGCGACCTGGCCGACGAGCAGCTCGAGGAACGCGGCACCGGAGTCGACGACCGACCCGTCGCGGTTCGTCCAGAGCCGGAGCGTCGGGTCGGAGGGGGTCAGCCCGGCGGCGACGCCGGCGAGGGAGTCGCGGGCGGGCGCCATGTAGCGGGTGTGGAAGGCGCCGGCCACCTGCAGGGGGATCACGCGGGTCCCGCGGAGCGGCTCCGCCTTGAGCGCCTCGAGCGCGTCGACCGCGCCGGCGACGACGATCTGCCCGCCGCCGTTGTAGTTGGCAGGCTCGAGGCCGAGCTCGTCGAGACGGGCGATCAGGGCCTGCTCGTCGCCGCCGAGGACCGCGCTCATCGCGGTCGGCTCGGCGGCGGCCGCAGCGGCCATGGCACGGGCGCGCTCGCGGACGAACACCAGCGCGTCGGCCTCGGTGAGGACCCCGGCTCCGGCGGCCGCGGTGATCTCGCCGACGGAGTGGCCGGCGATGCCCGCGATGCGCTCGCGCCGTCCGCCCTCGAGGAGGGCGGCGAGGCTCACGAGTCCCGCGGAGACGATCAGGGGCTGGGCGACCGCGGTGTCGCGGATGGTGTCCGCGTCCGAGACGGTGCCGTGCGCGGCGAGGTCGATGCCGACCGCCTCCGAGTGCGCGGCGACCTGCTCGGCCACGGAGGGGATCTCGAGCCAGGGGGCGAGGAATCCGGGGGTCTGGGAGCCCTGACCCGGGGCGACGACGACGATCACGGTATCCAGTCTTCCGATCTGCGCTCGCACGTGCGGCGCGTGGAGCCACTGACAAAGCACAAAGAGCTTGTCGCGGGTCTACAAGTGTTCAGGGGCGGGAGGGGTTCGGCGAGCGGAGGGCCTCAGCGTCGGGACGGCTTCCGGCGGACGGCGCCGTCCGGGTCGCTCATGGAGCCGAGGATGAGGGCGGACTGGAGGATGAGCGCCTCGCGGGCGCCCGTCGCGTCCCAGCCGATCACCTCGGCGACCCGCTTGAGGCGGTAGCGCACCGTGTTCGGGTGCACGAACAGCTCGCGGGCGGTCGCCTCGAGGGAGCGGCCGTTGTCGAGGTAGGCCCACAGCGTGGTCAGCAGCTCGGTCGAGTGCTTCTGCAGGGGCCGGTAGATCTGCGTGATGAGGCTCTGGCGGGCGAGCGGGTCGCCGGCGAGGGCGCGCTCGGGAAGGAGGTCGTCGGCGTTGACCGGTCGCGGCGCGTTCCGCCAGGAGCGGGCGACCGCGAAGCCGGCGAGGGCCGCGCGGGCGCTGCGCGACGCCTCGACCAGGGTCGGCACCTCGTGGCCGAGGACGAGGTGGCCCGTTCCGAAGCCGGGCTCGAGCGCCTCCGCGATCTCGAGGAACGCGACCGGCGGGCCGGTCTCCTCCGTGGCGTTCTCGCTCGGCTCGGCGCGGCCGATGACCAGGACGAGCCGGCTGCCCTGCACGCCGATCAGCACGTCGGCGTCCATGTGCCGGGCCGTGCGGCGCAGCTGGTCGACGTCGAGCATCTTGGGGGCGGTGCCCACCAGGACGGCGACCTCGCCGTGGCCGTGCCAGCCGAGGGCGGCGATCCGGCTGGGCAGCTCGTCGTCGGCCTCGCCCGTGAGGATCGAGTCGACGACCAGCGCCTCCAG
This sequence comes from Rathayibacter sp. AY1C2, assembly GCF_002931195.1. Lineage (NCBI taxonomy): Bacteria > Bacillati > Actinomycetota > Actinomycetes > Micrococcales > Microbacteriaceae > Rathayibacter > Rathayibacter sp. AY1C2. The sequence continues at coordinate 33,703 of NZ_PSWG01000020.1, forward strand.
GCGCGCGTCCCAGAGGCCTCGGGCCTCGGCGGCGCGCGCGTAGACGTCGGCCGCGGCGAAGGCGATCTCGCGCGAGTAGAGGAGGATCGCCTCGCGGAGGTCCTCCCCGCCGTTCTTGATCCGGTCCTCGACGACCTCGACCGTCACCTTGATCAGCTGCAGCGTCTGCGTCAGCGAGACGGAGCGCAGCAGCTCGCGGGGAGCGGCTCCGAACACGTCCGCCGCGATCCACGGCGTGGCCGACGGGTCGTCGAACCACGAGATGAACGAGGTGATGCCGGCCTGGGCGACGAGGCCGACCGCCGAGCGCCGACCGGGGGGCATGCTGCCGTACCAGGGCAGCGTGTCCTCGAGGCGCTTGATCGTCTGCGTCGAGAGCTCACCGGCGAGGGTGCGCAGCCAGGCGAGGGTCTGCTCCTTCGTGCGGGGAGCGCCCGGCCGGGTGGCCGGACGCTCCGCCGCAGGAGCAGGACCCCGCGCACTCGACGGTGCGGGTTCCTGCGAGAGCACGGACTCGTCCGTCAGCTCTCGCCGCCCGCGTTGCCGGTGGTGCCGGCGTTGACGTCGAGGAGGCGGTACTTCTCGATCGCCTGGACGGCGAGCGAGGGGTCGACCTCGCCGCGCTTGGCGAGCAGCTGCAGCGTCCGCACGACGACCGAGGGGCCGTCGATCTGGAAGTAGCGCCGCGCCGCCGCACGGGTGTCCGAGAACCCGAAGTCGTCCGCGCCGAGCGTCGCGAAGTCGCCCGGGATGAACTGGCGCAGCTGGTCGGGGACCTGGTGCGAGAAGTCCGAGACGGCGACGAAGGGGCCCTTCGCGTCGGCCAGCTTCTGCGTCACGTACGGCACCTGCTCGGCGTCCTCGGGGTGGAGGAAGTTGTGCTGCTCGGCCTTGATGCCGTCGCGGCGCAGCTCGTTCCACGAGGTGACCGACCAGACGTCCGCCGAGACACCCCAGTCCTCGGCGAGGAGCTTCTGCGCCTCGATCGCCCACGGCACCGCGACGCCCGAGGCGAGGAGCTGGGCCTTCGGCCCGTCCCACTGACCCCAGGAGATGCGGTGGATGCCGCGGACGATGCCCTCGACGTCGACGTCCTCCGGCTCCTTCGGCTGCACGATCGGCTCGTTGTAGACCGTGATGTAGTACATGACGTTCGGGTCGGTGTGCTTCCCGCCGTACATGCGCTCGAGACCGGACTGCACGATGTGCGCGATCTCGTACCCGTAGGCCGGGTCGTAGCTCACGACGGCGGGGTTGGTCGCCGCGAGGATCGGGGAGTGCCCGTCCGCGTGCTGGAGGCCCTCGCCGGTCAGCGTGGTGCGTCCTGCGGTGGCGCCGATCATGAAGCCGCGCGACATCATGTCGCCGGCCGCCCAGATCGCGTCGCCCGTGCGCTGGAACCCGAACATCGAGTAGAAGACGTAGACCGGGATGAGCGGCTCGCCCTGCGTCGAGTACGAGGTGCCGATCGCGGTGAACGCCGCGAGGGCGCCCGCCTCGTTGATGCCGACATGGAGGATCTGTCCCTGCGGGCTCTCCTTGTAGGCCAGGAGGAGCTCGCGGTCGACCGACGTGTAGTGCTGGCCGCGCGGGTTGTAGATCTTCGCGTTCGGGAAGAACGCGTCCATGCCGAAGGTGCGCGCCTCGTCCGGGATGATCGGGACGACGCGGTTGCCGAAGTCCTTCGAGCGGAGGATGTCCTTCAGGATGCGGACGAACGCCATGGTGGTGGCGATCTCCTGCGTCCCCGAGCCCTTCTTGCCGACCGCGTAGGCCGAGTCCTCGGGGAGGTTCAGCTGCGTGTACTTCGAGCGGCGCTCGGGGAGGTAACCGCCGAGCGCGCGGCGGCGCTCCTGCAGGTACTCGATCGCCTCGTCGTTCTGACCGGGGTGGTAGTACGGCGGGAGGTAGGGGTTCTCCTCGAGCTGCGCGTCCGTGATCGGGATGCGCATGGTGTCGCGGAACGACTTGAGGTTGTCCAGCGTCATCTTCTTCATCTGGTGGGTCGCGTTCCGGCCCTCGAAGCTGCGGCCGAGACCGTAGCCCTTGATGGTGTGGGCGAGGATGACGGTGGGCTGGCCCTTGTGCTCCGTCGCGGCCTTCATGGCCGCGTAGATCTTGCGGTAGTCGTGGCCGCCGCGGCGCAGGCCCCAGATCTGCTCGTCGGAGTAGCCCTCGACGAGCTTCTTGGCGCGCGGGTCGCGGCCGAAGAAGTTCTCGCGGACGTAGGCGCCGTCCTCCGTCTTGTAGGTCTGGAAGTCGCCGTCGGGCGTCTTGTTCATCAGGTCGAGCAGCGCGCCCTCGGTGTCGCGGGCGAGCAGGTCGTCCCACTCGCGGCCCCAGATGAGCTTGATGACGTTCCAGCCCGCGCCGCGGAAGTACGACTCGAGCTCCTGCACGATCTTGCCGTTGCCGCGGACGGGTCCGTCGAGGCGCTGGAGGTTGCAGTTGACGATGAAGTTCAGGTTGTCGAGGCCGTCGTTCGCGGCGACCTGGAGCTGACCACGCGACTCGACCTCGTCCATCTCGCCGTCGCCGAGGAACGCCCAGACCTGCTGGTCGGAGGCGTCCTTGATGCCGCGGTTGGTGAGGTACTTGTTCGCCTGCGCCTGGTAGATGGCGTTGATCGGGCCGAGGCCCATCGACACGGTCGGGAACTGCCAGAACTCCGGCATGAGCCGCGGGTGCGGGTAGCTGGAGAGCCCGCCGCCCCGGTGCGACTTCTCCTGGCGGAATCCGTCGAGCTGGTGCTCGCTCAGGCGTCCCTCGAGGAAGGCGCGCGCGTACGGGCCGGGGGAGGCGTGGCCCTGGATGAAGATCTGGTCGCCGCCGCCCGGGTGGTCCTGGCCGCGGAAGAAGTGGTTGAAGCCGACCTCGTACAGCGAGGCGCTCGACGCGTACGTCGAGATGTGGCCGCCGACCCCGATGCCGGGACGCTGCGCGCGGTGCACGAGGATGGCCGCGTTCCAGCGGATCCACGCGCGGTAGCGGCGCTCGACGTCCTCGTCGCCCGGGAAGTCGGGCTCGTTCTCGGGCGCGATGGTGTTGATGTAGTCCGTGGTGGGCACCATCGGCACGCCGAGGTGGAGCTCCTTGGAGCGCTTGAGGAGGCTGAGCATGACGTCGCGCCCGCGACCCCGGCCCCGCTCCTCGACGAGCGCATCGAGCGACTCGTTCCACTCCGACGTTTCCTCGGGGTCCGAGTCCACGTGACCGACGGAATACGGGTCCTGATCGTTAACAGTCACCCTCGACCTCTCTCTGGGGGCAGATCGTGCCCGAGACATCACTCTCATGAAGCGGTGCGGATCCGCGGATCCGGGGCTCGGATGACGAGCCGCGCGCGGGCACCTCCGTCAGCCTAGCGATTCCCGTGCCCCGAACCTGGAATCGCACTGTGGTGATCCACGAGGAATGGGCGCCGACGACTGTAGGAGAGCGCCAGACGGGACGCGTCGACCGGCCCGTGATCGGGGGAGACGGGCCGTTCCTTGGAGTCTGCGCGGAGCGGGTCTAGCATTGCCCCTCGTGCTCGCGCGACTCTCGTGCGCACGGAAGGACATCGGACCGATGGCTCTCGAGAAGCTGACCCTGGCTCCCGACTTCGAACTCGCGAACCAGTACGGCGAGCGCATCCAGCTGGGCGACTTCCACGGGCGGCGCAACGTCGCCCTGGTGTTCTTCCCCCTCGCCTTCTCCGGCACCTGCACGGGCGAGTTCTGCGCGCTGCGCGAGAACCTCTCCCTCTTCGAGCACGCCGACGTGGAGCTGATCGGCATCTCGGTCGACTCCAAGCACACGCTGCGCGCCTGGGGCGAGAAGCAGGGCTACGACTTCACGCTCCTCTCCGACTTCTGGCCGCACGGCGACGTCGCCAAGCAGTACGGCGTGTTCACCGAGGCGAAGGGCTACGCGACCCGCGCGACCTTCCTGATCGACAAGGCCGGCGTCATCCGGGACACGTTCATGACCGCCCCGGGCGAGGCGCGCTCGATCGACGCCTACCGCGCCGCGATCGACGCGCTCGCTCCCGCGCACGTCTGACCCTCCGGAGGCGGACCGCCCCGATCGTCAGCTGAGGATGTTGACGGCCCGCGAGATCACGAGGGCCAGCAGGACGAATCCGGTGAACGCCTCGGCGATCATCAGGAGCTTCATCCGGCTCGACAGCGGCATCGTGTCGGTCGGGCTGAACGCCATGGTGTTCGTCGTCGACACCGAGAGGTAGTCCACGAAGCCGGGCCGCCAGTCGGCGCGCTCGGAGGAGGTCGCGGCGACCTCGGGCGCGGTGTCGCGGTAGGTGTCCTGCGGGAAGGCGAAGTCGGCTGCCGGCAGCTCGGTGCGGGGAAGCGTTCCGCGGGCGACCGGACCGCCGCGGTCGAGCTCCCAGAACAGCAGCGCGTACGCGACGACGTTGGTGACCCAGACCTGGAGTGCGGTGAGCAGCAGCGGCGGGCCGTCGGCCGTCCCGTCGACGAGGTCGATCACCACGGCGACCACGTTCACCTGGTTCGCCACGGCGAGCACGACCGCCAGGGCGATGGAGACACCGCGCGACCAGCGCGTCTCGCTGTCGAGCCGGTGCGGGTTGACGACGAACAGCGGCACGAGCAGCGCGAGCGTGATGCCGGCGGCGACGAGGCGGACCACCGAGGTGTCGGCGCTGTGGCCGGCCACGTTCAGGGCGACGGCCACCAGGATCGCGGCGGAGGCGGGCCAGCGGCTCTCGGCGCGCCGCCTCGCCCGGGAGTCGCTGTCGGCGGTCATGTGCCGAGGCTAGTGCCCGCAGGGGGCCGCTCCGCCTGCCGTAGGATCGAGTCGATCGTCCGCGGGTGCGCCCGCGGCGGGGGCCTTTAGCTCAGTTGGTAGAGCGCCACGTTTACACCGTGGATGTCATCGGTTCGAGCCCGGTAGGGCCCACCACATCCGACGATCGGACACTGCGCGTCAGCGGGACTGCCGGCGCTTGTAGGGCTTCGGCTGGCCCTTGACGATCGGGGCGCGCCCGGTCCCCTTGGAGGCCTTGGCCTTGCCTCCCGACTTCGGGGCCGCCTCCGGCTCGTCGCCGAGCGCGGCGAGCTCCTCGCGGGCGGAGGCGAGGCGCTGCCGCCCGGCCGCGGTGAGGGTCGTGGCGGCGGCACCGGGCTCGAAGAGCGGCTTGCCGAGGTCGAGCTCGACGGCGGCGACGGAGGAGTCGAGCTTCTGCCGCGAGATGCCGAGGCGCTCGGCGGCGCGCACGAAGTGCAGCTCCTCGGCGACCGCCACGAAGTGGCGCAGCTGGCTGATCTTCATCCCGAACCCTTCACGGCCGCTCTCTGCGGCACGACCACGGTACGCGGTCCGGGAGGGGGCGCCGACCGCCGGGAGCGCCGTCGGGAGCAGCGGCGACCCGTCGATCCGCGCCAGAGGACCCGGCGGACATTGCCGGACGGAGGCGGGAGGCCTACGGTCGCGCCCGTGGGCGGTCCCGAAGCCGGCCACGGAGAGAGGCCGACGTGGGCGCGCTCATCTACAGCTCGATCGCGTCGCTCGACGGCTACGTGAACGACGCGGACGGCGGATTCGCCTGGGCGGAGCCGCGACCCGCCGTGCACCGCTTCATCACGGAGCGCGAGGGGCGGGTGCGCACGTACCTGTACGGGCGGCGCATGTACGAGGTCATGCGCGCGTGGGAGCAGACCTGGGCCCTCGCGGAGGAGTTCGCGTTCATCCGCGACTTCCAGGAGATGTGGCGGGCGGCCGACAAGGTCGTGTACTCGACGACGCTGGAGTCGGCCGAGACCCGCCGTACCCGCGTCGAGGTCGGATTCGACCCGGTCGTCGTCGCCGCGCAGGTCAGCGCCGCCGACCACGACGTCTCGATCGGCGGGCCGACCCTCGCCCGGCACGCGCTGCTCGCCGGGATCGTCGACGAGGTGCAGGTCTACACGGTGCCGGTGGCGGTGGGCGGCGGGACCCACTTCCTCCCGTGCGGGTTCCACGCGCGCCTCGACCTGCGCGAGGAGCACCGCTTCGCCGACGGCACGGTCTTCACGCGCTACAGCGTGCGGCGATGAGACCGGCTACTCGGCGCCGACCAGCGCGGCGATCCGCGAGGCGAGCCGGGCGCCCTGAGCACGTCCGGCGCGGGCGGAGGCGGCGCGGACGGCCGGGTCGAGCGAGTTCGGGCCGAAGGCGCGCACCGACTCCTCGTCGGCGTAGAGCACCTCGACCCGCGAGTCCGCGAGGGCGTCGAGCTCGCCGGTCGGGATCAGGCCCGCGCCGGGCGTGCCGACTCCCGGCAGCGGAGTGACGACCAGGACCCAGTCGGCTCCCGCGGCGAGGTCGGCGTTGCTGCCGGAGCGCACGCCGCCGTCCATGTAGCGGACGCCGTCGATGCTGACGGGAGGCCAGACCCCGGGGACGGCGCAGCTGGCGGAGATCGCGTCGACGAGGCCGACACCGCTCTCGCGGTCGAACACGCGCAGCTCACCGGTGGCCGTGTCGACCGCGGTGATGAGCAGACGCTGCTCGGGCCAGTCGGCGTCGCCCACGCGGGCCGAGATGACGGCCCGGCGCGTGTCCTCGGGGAGCGTCTCGGCCTCGAGCGCGAGGGTGCCGATGCGGCGCCGCGCGTCCTGGGGCGAGGTCGCGCCCTCGACGGCCGCGGCGAAGAGGGCCTGGAGGCGCTCACCGTCGACGTCCGCTCCTATCTCGGCGGACTCCTCCTGGAGCTGGGCCTCGTACGACTCGTCGAGGCCGGTGCCGGTGCTCAACTGCGCGGCGACCGCGGAGCCCGCGGAGGTGCCGATGAAGGTCGTCGACGGATCGAGCAGGAGGCGGGCCGCCTCGGGGGAGGCGTCTGCGAGGCCGCGGAGGACGCCGAGCTCCCAGGCGATTCCGGCGAGGCCGCCGCCGGCGAGGACGAGTGCACCAGGCATGGGGGAGGTCCTTTCGATCAGGATCAGGAGGGGGCGGGCGCTGCGGAGCGCCGCAACACCAACGCTGTCACATCGTCGTGCGCGTCGTCTGCGAGAGCATGCAGACGCTCGAAGAGAGCGGGGTCGTCGTTGCTCCGCACCAGCTCGGCGAGACGGTCGAGCGCGTCGAGGCGCCCGCCGAAGACGTCGAGCAGGCCGTCGCTGCAGGAGAAGAGCGCGTCGCCGGGGGCGAGCACGCGCTGCTCCTCCTCCCAGGAGACGTCGGCGGCGATGCCGAGCGGGACGCCGGTGGAGGCGAGCCGCTCCGTGGTGCCGTCGGCGCGCAGCAGGAGGGTGAGGCCGTGGCCGCTGTCCACGAACGCGACGGCGCCGCTCGCGAGGTCGACCCGGGCGATCAGCGCGGTCGCGAACATCCCGGTCGCGGTCAGGTCGGGCAGGAGCTGGCGGTTGACGGCCTCGACGGCTGCCGCGGGAGGGAGCTCCGGCCGCGCCTGGAACGCGGAGCGGATCGCGGAGGCGACGATCGCCGCCGACACCCCCTTGCCCATCACGTCGACCAGCTCGAGGGAGAGGTCGTCCCCGCTGCGACGCCACGCCGTGTAGTCGCCGGCGACGTCGTGCAGCGGCGTGGTCAGCGAGTCGAGGCTCCACTCGCCGAGGTCGAGGCGCGGGGGCCAGAGCCGCTCCTGCGTCTCGCTCGCGCGTCCGGAGAAGGCGATCTCGCGCAGCTCCCGCTCCGCCCACCGGCCGAGGTCCTCGAGGATCTCGCGCTCCTCCTCCGAGAAGCCGCGCGCCTCGCTGTCGATGATGCAGATCGTGCCGACGCGGAGGCCGTCCCCGACGACGAGCGGGCGGCCCGCGTAGAAGCGCACGTGAGGGGATCCGGTGACGACTCCGCGGTCGGCGAACCGCGGATCGGCGGTGGCGTCCTCGACGACGAGGATGTCGCCCTGCTGGACCGTGACGTCGCACATCGAGTCGGCGCGCAGCATCCTGCTCGCCCGCGCCGAGCGCTGGGGCGACTTCGTGAACTGCGTCGACTCCTCGAGGATGTTGATCTCGGCGAGGGGGACGCGCAGGAGTCGGCGGGCGACGCGGGTGATCCTGTCGAAGCGCTCCTGGGGGGTGCTCAGGCCGATCCCGAGCTCGGCGATCGCGGCGAGGCGGGCGCGCTCGGTCGGCTCGCTCACGTGCGGGTCCGGGCGAGTGCCCAGAGGTTCTGCCCGTCGACACGGCGGTAGGAGAACTCGGTGACGAGGGCGTGGATGAACGGGATCCCGCGGCCTGCCTCGTCCCACTCGTCCGGCATGTCGCGGCGGTCGGTGACCTCGGCGGGCGCCTCCTCGGCGGAGTCGTTGAGCGAGGCGCGCAGCTCGGTCGCGTCGACGCGGATCTCGACCAGGCAGATGATGTGCCGGTACGACCGGGCGTGCTGGACGATGTTCGAGGTCAGCTCGACCAGCGCGGTCTCGAACGACATCCGGTCGACCGGCGCGACGCCCGGCTCCTCGAGCCACAGCTCCTCGAGCGCCTCGTGGACGGCGGTGACGCCGTCCTCGGGCGGCGTGCGCACGACGAAGGAGCGCTCAGGCACGGTAGGCCTCCTCGACGGTCTCGGCGCTCCCGAGCAGGCGGTCGAGGTTGGACAGGCCGAGCACCATGGCGGGCTGCTCGCCGGCGGCGGCCACGCGCAGCTCGCCGCCCGCCTTCCGCGCCTCCTTGAGTCCGGCGACGAGGACGCCGAGCCCGGACGAGTCGAGGAACTCGACGGCCGCCAGGTCGACGACCACGCGGACCTCTCCCGCCTCGAGCGCGCGCTGGAGGACCGCTTCGAGCTCCCACGCCGTGGACAGGTCGAGCCGGCCGACGGGGCGGATCACCACGATGTCGGGCTCGATCCGCTCGGTGCTGATCCTCGAGCTGGGCTCCATGGTTTCCTCCTGACGGGACGGCACGCGGTTCCGCAGGGCTCGGAGACGTGGTGAGGACGCGGTCGGGGGCGCGACCGAGGGATTCCGGGTCCGGTGCGGGGGTGAATCGGGGAGTTCGTCCGCCTCCGACCGTACAAGGGAACGGGGCGCCCCGTGGGAGGCGTGACCGCATCCGCGCTGCGACACGCGGTCCGCGGCCCCGGGAGGAGGCTCCGCTCAGCCCCTCGCGGCGGCGAGAGCGTCGGCGGCGAGCCGCACGGAGGCGTCCCGGCCGGTCAGCCAGAGCGGCACGGAGCGGGCGCGGAGCCCCGCCGACTCGAGCGCCGGGACCGCGTCCGCGTCCTCCTCGCCGACGAGCCAGGCGTCGAGGAGGCCGCCCCCGCTCCGGGCTCCGTAGTGCCGGCCGACGGCCTCGGCGGAGGTCTCGACGCCGATCGCGGCGAGGCAGGCGTCGGCCATGCCGCGCACCACCGCGCCTCCGATGACGGGGGAGACGCCCACGACGGGTGCGGAGGTCCGGCGGAGGGCGTCCGCGATCCCGGGCACTCCGAGGATCGTGCCGATCGAGACGACGGGATTGGAGGGGGCGACGAGCACCGCGTCGGTGTCGGCGATCGCCTCCAGCACGCCCGGGGCGGGGCGGGCGCTCTCCACCCCCTGCTGGACGAAGCGGCGCGCGGGCGCTGACGCCCGAAGCCGCACCCACCACTCCTCGAAGTGGAGGAGCCGCACGCCCTCGCCGGGAAGGTCGACCTCGACGTGGGTCTCGACGTCCTGGTCCGACATCGGCAGCAGGCGGACCCCCAGCGGCCAGCGGGCGGTGATCCGCGCGGTCGCCTCCGAGAGGGTGAGGCCGTCGCGCAGCATCGAGCTGCGGGCGATGTGGGTGCCGAGGTCGAGGTCGCCCAGGGTGAACCACGGCCAGCCGACGCCGAAGGCGGTGAGCTCGGCCGAGACCCGCTCGCTCTCGCCGGCCCGCCCCCAGCCGCGCTCCGTGTCGTTCACTCCGCCGAGCGCGTAGGTGATCGAGTCGAGGTCGGGGCAGACCTTGAGGCCGGTGAGCCACATGTCGTCGCCGGTGTTGACGACGACGGTGATCTCGCTCGCCTCGCCGCCGGCGGCCTCGAGATCGCGGAGGTGCTCGCGGACCGCCGAGGTGAAGCGGGCGCCGCCGACGCCTCCGGCCAGGATCGTGATGCGCATCCGCCCACGCTAGCGGCACCGACGGATTCCTCCCCCGGCGAGCCTTAATGCTGCGGATCCGCGCCGGAAACACCGGGGAAACGTCGAACCCCGACGATGAAGCCCTGTCCCCGGAGCCGGACGGTCCGTCATTGCCTTCGGGCCCGGCGGGGACCACAGTGGGTCCACGTCCCCGGCTCCGCACCGCCCGGCGGAGCACGACCGGAGCCGGACAGGGACGCCCGAGCATGGAGGTACCGATGACCATCGTCCGCGCAGCGATCACCCAGACGACCTGGACCGGCGACAAGGAGTCGATGCTCGACAAGCACGAGCGGATGGCCCGGGACGCCGCAGCCGACGGCGCGCAGATCGTCTGCTTCCAGGAGCTGTTCTACGGCCCGTACTTCGGCATCACCCAGGACAAGAAGTACTACCGCTACGCCGAGCCCGCCGACGGGCCGATCGTGCAGCGCTTCGCGGCCCTCGCGAAGGAGCTGGGCGTGGTGATGATCCTCCCGATCTACGAGGAGGAGCAGACCGGCGTCTACTACAACACCGCGGTCGTGGTCGACGCCGACGGGACGATCCTCGGCAAGTACCGCAAGCACCACATCCCGCACCTGGACCGCTTCTGGGAGAAGTTCTACTTCCGGCCCGGGAACCTCGGCTTCCCGGTCTTCGACACCGCGGTCGGCAAGGTCGGCGTCCACATCTGCTACGACCGCCACTTCCCGGAGGGCTGGCGGGAGCTGGGCCTGAACGGCGCCCACCTCGTCTTCAACCCCAACGCCACCAAGCCCGGCCTGTCGAACCGCCTCTGGGAGGTCGAGGGCCCGGCGGCCGCGGTGGCGAACGGCTACTTCGTGCTGCAGCCCAACCGCGTCGGCCGGGAGGACAACGAGTACGGCGACCTCGCGGTCGACTTCTACGGCACAAGCCAGATCATCGATCCGCGCGGGGAGTTCGTCGGCGAGCGGGGCTCGGGCGAGGCCGAGGAGATCCTGATCCGCGACCTCGAGATGGACATGGTGCAGGAGATGCGCGACGACTGGCAGTTCTACCGGGACCGCCGGCCGGAGTCGTACACCAGCATCCCGAAGCCGTGACCGCAGACCGAGACGGGGAAGACCGATGAAGACCCTCATCACCGGCGGGACGGTCGTCAACGCGACCGGCACCGGAGCCGCTGACGTCCTGATCGACGGCGAGACCATCGCCGCCGTCCTCGCCCCCGGCTCCACGCTGCTGGGCTTCGACCTGGCGGCCCACGTCGACCGGGTGATCGACGCGAGCGGCAAGTACGTGATCCCGGGCGGGATCGACGCGCACACGCACATGGAGATGCCGTTCGGCGGCACCTCCGCCTCGGACACCTTCGAGACCGGCACGCGCGCCGCGGCCTGGGGCGGCACGACGTCGATCGTCGACTTCGTGGTGCAGTACCCGGGCGAGAGCGTCGTCGACCGGTTCCAGGCGTGGCAGGAGAAGGCGGCCGGCAACTGCGCGATCGACTACGGCTTCCACCAGATCCTCTCGGACGTGCAGGATTCCTCGCTCGTCGCGATGGACGAGCTGATGCGCGAGGGGGTGACCAGCTTCAAGCTGTTCATGGCCTACAAGGGCGTGTTCCTCTCGGACGACGGGCAGATCCTCCGGGCGTTCCAGAAGGGCGCGGAGAACGGCGCGATGATGATGATGCACGCCGAGAACGGCGCCCTCATCGACGAACTGGTGAAGCAGACCCTCGCCGCCGGGAACACCGCGCCGTACTTCCACGGCACTTCTCGACCCTGGCAGGCGGAGGAGGAGGCGACGCACCGGGCGATCATGATCGCCGACCTCACCGGCGCGCCGCTGTACGTGGTCCATGTCTCCGCGAAGCAGGCGGTGGAGCAGATCGCGCAGGCCCGCGACCGCGGCATGAACGTCTTCGGCGAGACCTGCCCGCAGTACCTCTACCTCTCGCTCGAGGAGCAGCTCGGCGCGCCGGGCTTCGAGGGCGCGAAGTGGGTGTGCTCCACGCCGCTGCGCTCGAAGGCGGAGGGGCATCAGCACCACATGTGGCAGTCGCTGCGCACCAACGACATCCAGATGGTCTCGACCGATCACTGCCCCTTCTGCATGAAGGGCCAGAAGGACATGGGGATCGGCGACTTCTCGAAGATCCCCAACGGCATCGGCTCGGTGGAGCACCGGATGGACCTGATGTACCAGGGCGTGGTGTCGGGGCAGATCTCCCTGCCGCGCTGGGTCGAGCTCACCTCGACCACCCCGGCGCGGATGTTCGGGATGTACGGGAGGAAGGGCGTCATCCAGCCCGGGGCCGACGGCGACGTCGTCGTCTACGACCCGAGCGGGCACACCTCGATCGGGATCGGCGAGGGCCGAAGCCACCACATGAACATGGACTACTCGGCCTGGGAGGGCTTCGAGATCGACGGCCACGTCGACACGGTGATCTCCCGCGGCAGGGTCGTCGTCGACGACGGTTCCTACGTCGGCACGAAGGGCGACGGGGCGTACATCCCGCGCGGTCTGAGCCAGTACCTGATCTGAGCCGGCACCCGATCCGAGCCAGCACCTGATCGAGCAGAAGGAACCCCATGGACTTCGGAGTCGTCCTCCAGACCAACCCGCCCGCCTCGCGCACCGTCGCGCTCGCCGTCCTCGCGGAGACGCACGGCTTCGACTACGCGTGGACCTTCGACTCGCACCTGCTCTGGCAGGAGCCCTACGTGATCTACTCGCAGATCCTCGAGAGGACGCACCGGATCACGGTCGGCCCGATGGTCACCAACCCCGCCACGCGTGACTGGACGGTCATCGCCTCGCTGCACGCGACGCTCAACGAGATGTACGGGAACCGCACGGTGTGCGGGATCGGCCGCGGCGACTCCGCGGTGAGAGTGACCGGAGGAGCTCCGACGACGCTCAAGACGCTGCGGGAGTCGATCCACGTCATCCGCGAGCTCGCCAACAGCCGTCCGGTCGAGTACAACGGCCAGACGCTGCAGTTCCCGTGGAGCCGGGGCTCGTCCCTGGAGATGTGGGTGGCCGCCTACGGCCCGCTCGCCCTGAAGCTCGCGGGCGAGGTCGGCGACGGCTTCATCCTGCAGCTGGCCGACGTGGACATCGCGCGCTGGATGATCGGCGCCGTCAAGGAGGCGGCGGCGAACGCCGGCCGGGATCCCGGGTCGCTGCAGTTCTGCGTCGCGGCGCCGATGTACATCGGCACCGACCGGGAGCACATGCGCGACCAGTGCCGCTGGTTCGGCGGGATGGTCGGCAACCACGTGGCCGACATCGTGAGCCGCTACGGCGCCTCCGGAGCGGTGCCGCAGGCGCTGACGGACTACATCGCCGGGCGCGAGGGCTACGACTACAACGAGCACGGCCGCGCGGGCAACAGCCACACCGCCTTCGTGCCGGACGAGATCGTGGAGCGCTTCTGCGTGCTGGGCACGGCGGACGAGCACATCGAGAAGCTCCGGGCGCTCGCCGACATCGGCGTGACGCAGTTCGCGGGCTACCTCCAGCACGACAACAAGGAGGAGACGCTGCGCGTGTACGGCGAGCGAGTCATCCCGGAGCTGCGCGAGCACATCGTGGCCCGCGCATGAGACCGGCCCTCGCGCGCGGGCTCGTGCTCGGCGCCGGCGGGCTCCTCCTGCTCGCGCTCGTGTGGGAGGGCTGGAAGGCGCTCGGGCCCGAGGCCGGGGTGGTCGTCGGAGGAGTCACGGTGCTCCCGCGCACGAGCGCCATCGCGATGCCCCACCTCTGGGAGATCGCGGCCCGGCTCGGCGAGCCGGTCACCGGAGCGCGGAACGCCCCGGCGCTCTGGTCGGCCGTCCTGGGGGCGAGTGCCTTCTCGCTCGGGATCGCCGCGGTCGGCTGGGTCGTCGGCACCGTCGTGGGGCTGCTCCTGGCTCTCCTGATGCAGCGGTTCCGCACGGCGGAGTCGGCGGTGCTGCCCTGGATCGTGCTGAGCCAGACGGTGCCCCTGATCGCGATCGCCCCACTGGTGCGGCGCTGGGGGTCGCAGCTCGAGCTCGGACCGGTGACCTGGGAGAACTGGATGTCGGTGTCACTGATCGCCTCCTACCTCGCGTTCTTCCCCGTCTCGATCGGGGCGCTCCGCGGGCTCGGCTCGCCGACGGCCCACCAGGTCGAGCTGATGCACGTGTACGGCGTCGGCTGGTGGAAGACGCTGGTGCGCCTGAGGCTCCCGGCGAGCGTGCCCTACCTGCTGCCGGCCCTCCGGCTCGGAGCGGTCAGCGCCGTCGTCGGCACGATCGTCGCCGAGGTCTCGATCGGCCTGCGCGGCGGGATCGGCCGCATGATCATCGAGTTCGCCTCCGCTGCCGGAGGCGACCCCGCCAAGCCCTGGGCGCCGATCCTCGGGGCTGTGCTGGTGGGCCTCGCGGCCGCCGGCGCCGTCGCCCTGCTCGGCACCCTCCTCCGTCCGTACCGCCGAGGGGAGCAGCCCGCATGAGCACTGCAGGATCCGCGGTCGTCGTCGACTCGGTCACGAGGACCTTCACCACCGCTCGCGCCGCGAGCGTCACGGCGCTCCAGGACGTCTCGCTCGAGGTGGCCGCGGGGGAGTTCGTCTCGCTGATCGGCCCGTCCGGCTGCGGCAAGTCGACGCTGCTGCGGCTGATCGCCGACCTCGACGAGCCGGACTCCGGCTCGATCGCCGTGTTCGGCAAGACGGCCCGGCAGGCGAGGCTCGACCAGGACTACGGGATCGCGTTCCAGCAGGCGGGCCTCCTGCCGTGGCGCACGATCCGGGCGAACATCGCCCTGCCGCTGGAGCTGCACGGCGTCGCCGCGACCGCCCGGCGCTCGCGCGTCGACGAGCTGCTGGCGCTGGTCGGGCTCGGCGACTTCGCCGACTCCTACCCGGACCAGCTCTCCGGCGGGATGCAGCAGCGCGTCGCCATCGCGCGGGCGCTCGCCGAGAGCCCGCGCCTGCTCCTCATGGACGAGCCGTTCGGGGCGCTCGACGAGATGACCCGCGAGCGGATGCAGACGGAGCTGCTGCGGATCCGGCGCGAGACCGGCGCCGCCGTCGTCTTCGTCACCCACTCGATCCCGGAGGCGGTGTTCCTCTCGGACCGCGTCGTGGTGATGTCGCCGCGGCCGGGCAGGATCCGCGACGTCCTCCCGGTCGGACTCCCCGGAGCATCCGAGCGCGACGCGGCGGTCAGGGAGGACACGGCGTTCTTCCGCGACGTGAGCGCCGTGCGCGAGCTGCTGCACGGCGATCCCGCCGCCGTGCCGCGCGGAGTGGAGAACCGGTGAGCACGACGGCGCTGGCGCGCAGCGTGCTCGCGCCGCTCGTGCTCGGGATCGCCGCGGTCCTGCTCTGGCAGGCCGGGGTCACCGCTCTGGCGATCCAGCCGTTCGTGCTCCCGTCGCCGCTGGCGATCGGACGGGAGTTCGCCGCGAACCTCGGCTCCGTCGCCGAGGGCAGCGCGGTGACCGGCCGCAACGCGCTGGTCGGCCTGCTGGTCGGCGCGGTGCTGGCGGTCGTGGTCGCCGGGCTCTCGGCGCTCGCGCGGGTCTTCGACGGACTGGTCGCGCCGATCGTGGCCGCGGCCGCCGTCGTGCCGATCGTCGCCCTCGCTCCGGTGCTCTACACGATGTTCGGAGCGAACGCCGAGACCGCGAGGCAGCTCGTCGCGGCGCTCGCCGTGTTCGTGCCGGTGTACGTGACGACGCTGCGCGGGCTGCGGCAGGCCGCTCCGGTGCACCGCGACCTGCTGAAGGCCTACGCGGCGACCCCC
This sequence comes from Rathayibacter sp. AY1C2, assembly GCF_002931195.1. NCBI lineage: Bacteria > Bacillati > Actinomycetota > Actinomycetes > Micrococcales > Microbacteriaceae > Rathayibacter > Rathayibacter sp. AY1C2. The sequence goes on from NZ_PSWG01000020.1 coordinate 49,528, forward strand.
TGGCAGACCGCCCGCACGATCACGCTGCCGGGAGCGGTGCCCTACGTCTTCACGGGGCTCCGCATCGCCTCTTCGCTCGCGGTGATCTCGGCGCTGGTCGCCGAGTACTTCGGCGGACCCGTGGGCGGGCTCGGCAAGTCGATCACGACGGCGGCCTCGGGCAGCGACTACGCGCTCGCCTACGCCTACGTCCTGGGCGCCGTGCTCGTCGGCCTCGCGTTCTACTGCGTGACGGCCGCGCTCGAGGCGTTCGCGCTGCGCCGCAGCCGGCTGCGCTGAGCGCGGCGCCGCGCGTCCCCGCACCCTCCTCGATCCTCCCGATTCCCGACTCCCGATTCCCGACTCCACCCGACGCACCATCCGCACCGCCCGCATCATCAGCGCCACCTGCACCACAGCACCACCTGCACCGCCGCACCACGGGGCGCGCCGCACCGGCGACCCCGCAGACCGCACCAGGAGGACCCGTGACCAGACGCACCCGCATCACCCTGACGACGACCGCCGCCTTCGCGGCCGTGGGCCTCGCGCTCACCGGCTGCAGCGCCTCCGGCGGCTCCGACCCGGGGTCGGACTCCGGCTCCGGCGGCCTCACGCCGGTCACCCTGCAGCTGCAGTGGGTGGCCCAGGCGCAGTTCGCCGGGTACTACGCCGCGCTCGACCAGGGCTACTACGAGGACGAGGGCCTCGACGTGACGATCGCCGAGGGAGGCGGCGACATCGTCCCCCAGGACGTGCTCGCCTCGGGCGACGCGGACTACGCGATCTCCTGGGTGCCCAAGGTCCTCGGCTCGATCGAGCAGGGGGCCGGGATCACCGACGTCGCGCAGATCTTCGAGCGCAGCGCCACCACGCAGATCTCCTTCAAGGACAAGGGGATCACCTCGCCGGCCGACCTGGCCGGGAAGAGCGTGGGCAGCTGGGGCTACGGCAACGAGTGGGAGCTGTTCGCCGGCATGCAGAAGGACGGCGTCTCTCTCGACGACATCTCGCTGGTGCAGCAGCAGTTCGACATGAACGGCTTCCTCGCAGGCGACATCGACGCGGCCCAGGCGATGACCTACAACGAGTACGCCCAGGTCCTCGAGACCGTGAACCCCGCCACAGGCGAGCTGTACCGGCCGGACGACCTGAACGTCATCAGCTGGAACGACATCGGGACCGCGATGCTCCAGGACGCGATCTGGGCGGACGCGGGCAGGCTCGCCGACGACGACGCGTACGCCGAGCAGACGGTCGCCTTCATCAAGGCCTCGATCAAGGGCTGGATCTTCGCGAAGGACGACCCGCAGGCGGCGGCCGACATCGTCACCGCGGCCGGATCCACGCTCGGCACCAGCCACCAGCTCTGGATGACCAACGAGGTCAACAAGCTGATCTGGCCCTCGACGAGCGGCGTCGGGATGATCGACGAGGCCGCGTGGCAGCAGACGGTCGACATCGCGAAGGAGACGGAGAACGAGACGGGCGCGACGATCATCAACGCGGACCCGCCCGCCACCGCCTACTCGAACGAGTACATCGAGAAGGCGCTCGCGGAGCTCGCCGACGAGGGAGTGGACACGAGCGGTGCCGACTACGCGCCGATCGACGTGACGCTGGAGGCCGGCGGCGCCTGAGCCCGGACTCCGCCCCTCCCGGCTCCTCCCGGCCCCTCCCGCCCCGGAGGGGCCCGGGAGGGGTACGCTGGACCCTCGTGACTACTTTCAAGAAGACGCCGTTCACCGTGAACGTGCGCGACCTCGTGAGGCGGCCGGGCGAGATGCGCGAGCACCGCCTCGAGCTCGAGGCGCCGGAGCAGTTCGGCGAGGGGATCGTCGCGGTCCGCAAGGGATCGGCCGTCGATCTCGACGTCCGGCTCGAGTCCGTGCACGAGGGGATCCTGGCCAGTGTCGAGGTGTCGGCGAGGGCCGACGGCGAGTGCAGCCGGTGCCTGACCGACATCTCCCTGCCTGTCGATGTCGAGTTCCAGGAACTTTTCGCGTACTCTTCTGACGAAGCTTTCGACTATGAGGTTCACGACGACCACGTGGATCTTGAACCTCTGGTCAGGGATGCGGTGGTTCTGTCGCTGCCGTTCCAGCCGGTCTGCCGGCCGGACTGTCCGGGCCTCGACCCCGTCACGGGGGAGCGGCTGGCCGATTCCTCCACGCCCGAACCCGAGGCGCCGCGCGACTCCCGGTGGGCCGCGCTCGCAGGGTTGAGCGAGGGGGACGGCGGGGCCGCAGCGCCCGGAGCTTCCACCGACAGAGCTTCCGCAGACAGCGGTGAGGGCGCGACCGCCCGCACCGAATCCGACTAGAGGTAGAGAAGAGAGAATCATGGCTGTTCCCAAGAGGAAGAAGTCCCGCGCGAACACCCACGCCCGTCGTTCGCAGTGGAAGGCCGAGGTCCCCACCCTCGTCAAGACCATCGAGAACGGCAAGGTCGTCTACAGCCTTCCCCACCGCGCCAAGGTCGTCGAGGACTCCGCGGGCACCGCGCTGTTCCTCGAGTACAAGGGCCGCAAGGTCGCCGACGTCTGATCCCGCTCCTGGTCCGCACGGCGCGGGGCGCACCGCCCCTCGACGAACGGACCGCGGTCCATGGTGAACCAGACCTCCGCACGACCCTCCAGCGACGACCGGTCGCGTCTGGAGGCCACGCTCGGCGTGAGCCTCGACGGTGAGCTCTTCGAGCTCGCCCTGACGCACCGGTCGTTCGCTTTCGAGCACGGCGGCATCCCGCACAACGAGCGCCTCGAGTTCCTCGGCGACTCGATCCTCGGGCAGGCCGTGACCGTCATGCTCTACACCGAGTACCCCGCCCTCAGCGAGGGCGACCTGGCCAAGCGCCGGGCGAGCCTCGTCTCGACCGTCGCTCTCGCCGAGATCGCCCGCGGCATCGGCCTGGGCGAGTTCCTCCGCCTCGGACGCGGCGAGGAGCTGACCGGCGGCCGCGACAAGGCGTCGATCCTCGCCGACACCGTCGAGGCCATCATCGGCGCCGTCTACCTGGGCACCGGGCCCGACGCGGCCCGCGACCTGGTGCTGCGCCTGATCGCCCCCCTCCGGGCCGATCCGCTCCGCTTCGGCGTCTCGATGGACCCGAAGACGAGCCTCCAGGAGGCGGCCGCCGAGCGCGGTGCGCCGGCCCCGCGCTACGAGATCGCCGCCACCGGCCCCGACCACAACAAGGTGTTCGTCGCCACCGTGATCGTCGGCGGACTCGTCACCGCCCGCGGCGAGGGGACGAGCAAGAAGGCGGCCGAGATGGCCGCCGCGCTCGACGCGTGGACGCGTCTGGCGGCCCCCGGCGCACCCGTCGCTCCAACGGTCTCGGACTGACCGTGCCCGAGCTGCCCGAGGTCGAGGTGGTGCGGGCGGGTCTCGCTCCCGCGGTCACCGGCTCCCTGGTGACCGGCGTCGAGATCGTCGACGAGCGCTCGCTGAAGCGGCACGTGCATCCGCACGGGACCTTCGAGCGCCTGCTCGTCGGGCGCCGGCTCGAAGCGGCGGTGCGGCGCGGGAAGTTCCTCTGGCTGCCCGCGGGCTGCGACGAGGCGCTGCTGGTGCACCTCGGCATGAGCGGCCAGGTGCTGCTGCGCACGGCGGATGCGGCGCTGCCGCGCCTGGCGCGCATCCGGATCGGGATCGAGCACCCCGAGCACGGCGAGCTCGCCCTGCACTTCGTCGACCAGCGGATCTTCGGCTCGATGGCGGTCGACGCTCTGGTGCCGACCCCGGACGGAGCGCCGGGCGGCTACGCGGGCGAGGAGGTCCGCGGAGGCGGCTGGCTGCGCGCCGTGCCCTCGCAGGTCGCGCACATCGCCCGCGATCCGCTCGACCCCTCCTTCGACCTGGGCTCGGTCGTCGCATCGCTGGCGAGGAGGAGCAGCGGGATCAAGCGGGCGCTGCTCGACCAGACGCTCGTGAGCGGCATCGGGAACATCTACGCGGACGAGTCGCTGTGGGCGGCGGAGCTGCACCCGGAGCGGCCGAGCTCGTCGCTCGGCGAGGCGCGCATCCGCCGCCTCTTCGCCGAGGTGCGCTCGGTGCTCGAGCGGGCGCTGGCCGAGGGCGGCACCAGCTTCGATGCGCAGTACGTGAACGTGAACGGCGCCTCCGGCTACTTCTCGCACAGCCTGCACGCCTACGGGCAGACGGGGAAGCCGTGCGCCCGGTGCGGCGAGGCGATCGTGCGGGTGCCGTTCATGAACCGCTCCTCGCACCTCTGCCCGCACTGCCAGCAGCTGCCGCGCTGACGCGCCGGGAGGCGCCGCCTCAGGCGGCGGCGTCGGCGGGTGCCGGAGCGTACCGGGAGTGGACGACGAGCTCGCCCAGCAGCGTCGCGACGAGCGTGATGACGGCGGCGATCGCCAGGCCGAGCCAGAGTCCGACCAGCAGGGCGAGCGCGCCGACTCCGGCACCCGCGGCGATCAGGACGATCGCCGCCGCGCGGCGGAACCACGGCTGACCGGTACCACCCGCCAGGCGGGAGTCCGCAGCGAGGCCCGTGATCGTCGAGGTGACGACGACCGTCGTGACGTCCTTGACGGCGAGGTGGCGGGCGGTCGCGGCCTGGAGGCCCATCGCCCCGCCCAGCACGCCGGTGACGGTGAAGGCGAGCGGCTCGGGGTGCTCAGGCACGACCGCGAGCACGATCGCCAGGACGCCGAGCAGGATGCCGACCACCGCGAAGAGCCAGGTCGAGCGCGAGGTCCAGCCCTTCTTCACCGGGCGGAGCACCCGGCCGCCGATCACGGCGCCGATCATGAAGGCGCCCAGCGCGATCAGGGGCCCGACCACGGGCAGGTCGGCCGCGCCGGAGAGGGCCATGCCGAGGATGACGACGTTGCCGGTCATGTTGCCGGCGAAGACGCGGTCGAGCCCGAGGTACCCGACGGCGTCGATGATGCCGGTCGAGAAGGTGAGGGCGAGCATCAGGCCGAGGGTCGCGCCCTCGGAGCGGGTGCGCAGGCGTCGGATCACGGGAGTCCTGTCGTCGGGGGCGGGTCTGGAGAATCGTGGCACACGCGTGCACATGCTCGAAACACGGCGCGGTTAGGGTCGGACGGCGCGGACGGGCCGCGCGGGAGGCGGACGCGCATGCGGTGGACGGAGTGGGCGGTGCAGCCCGGTGAGGGAGTGCCGCCGGGGGTGGACTACCTGCCGGCCGAGCCGGGGTCGGTGCTGTGGGGGCGCCTGCCGTGCGCGGCGGACGCGCCCGTGCTCACCGTCGACTCGGGGGCCGAGGTCGTCATCGACACGCTCAGCCACGAGGGCGTGCTGGAGGATCAGGGCCGCGATCCGGTCGCCTTCTTCGGCCGCCACGGAGTCGCTCCGGAGGGGGTGCTGCGCGACGCGGTCGCGCTCGCCGCGGACGGGCCGTTCCGCGACGGCGAGACGGACGGGCCGCACGTGGTCACGGGGCCGATCGCCGTCCGGGGAGCGCTGCCGGGGGACCTGCTCCGGATGACCCTCCTCGAGGCCGAGCCGCGCGTGCCGTACGGAGTCGTCTCGAACCGGCACGGCCGCGGGGCGCTGCCGGGCGAGTACCCGCTGCAGGAGGGGCCGTTCAGCGTCTTCGCGCGCGTCGACGAGGACGCGCAGTGCGGTCTCCGCGGCGTCATCCCGCTGGTGCCGGGAGGGGAGCGGGCCGCCCGGTTCCCGCTCCGGCCGTTCCTCGGGATCATGGGCGTCGCCGTCGCAGGGGAGGAGCGCCCGCACTCCGTGCCGCCCGGTGCGCACGGGGGCAACATCGACATCGCACTGCTGACCGCCGGAACCAGCCTCTACCTTCCCGTGCAGGTCCCGGGCGCGCTCGCGTACGTCGGCGATCCCCACTTCGCGCAGGGCGACGGCGAGGTGGCGCTGACGGCGATGGAGGCGAGCCTGCGCGTCCGGGTGCGACTGGAGGTCGTCCCGCGCGCCGAGGCGCTCGCGGCGTTCGGGGAGCTGCTCGGGCCGATGGGGGAGACCGGCGAGTTCCTCGTGCCCACCGGGATGGACGAGGACCTGGACGTCGCCGTGCAGAAGTGCGTCCGCGCGGCCATCGCGCTGCTGGCGGCCCGCTACGGGATGGACCCGGCTCACGCCTACGCCTACCTCAGCGCGGCGACCGACTTCGACATCTCGCAGGTGGTCGACCTGGTGAAGGGCGTGCACGCCCGCGTCCGGACGGCCGACTTCGATGACTGACCCGCGGGTGACGACGCTCGAGGGCGACCTGCCGGACGGGCTGGTGGACGCGGTCCTGGCCTACGAGGCGGCGCTCGGGGCGGACGACGTCGCGGCGCTCGCCGACGCGTTCGTCGACGCGCCGACGACGCTCCGGGGCGACGCCTCCGGGCTGCTCGTCGGCCACGCGGTGATCACCGGCTTCCGGGGTCGTCGCGGCGGGGCGCCGGTGCGGGAGCTGATGGAGCTGCACGTCAGGGCGGTCGATGCGGGCACGGCGCTCGTGGTCAGCGTGAACGCTCCGGCCCGTGGCGGGCGCGGGCTCGTCACGCAGCTGTGGTCGCGGGAGGGCGGGACCTGGAGGGTGCGCGCCGCGCAGGTGCAGGCGCCCTCGCCCGCGCTGGACCCCCGTGTCTGGCGGGCCGTCGGCGCGCCGCTCGTGCCGGCCGCCGGCTCCGGGATCCTCGACGGACTGGACGTCGCGGTCAAGGACCTCTTCGCGATCGAGGGCCAGCGGATCGGCGCGGGAGTGCCGGCCCGCCTCGCTTCCGCGCCGATCGAGGCGGCGACCGCTCCGGCCGTCGCGCAGCTGCTCGCAGCGGGAGCGTCGGTGCGCGGGATCGCTCAGACCGATGAGTTCGCCTACAGCATCGCCGGCCGGAACTCCGGCTACGGGACGCCGCCCAATCCGGCCGTGCCCGGAGCGATCCCGGGCGGATCGTCGAGCGGACCGGCGACCGCCGTGTCGCTCGGGCAGGCCGCCGTCGGGCTGGCGACCGACACCGCGGGATCGATCCGGGTACCCGCCTCCTACCAGGGCCTGTGGGGGCTGAGGACGACCCACGGTGCAGTGCCCGTCGAGGGGCTGCTGCCGCTGGCGCCGAGCTTCGACACCGTCGGGTGGCTGACGCGGGACCTCGGCACGCTGAGGCGGGTGGCCGAGGTCTGCCTGCCGTCCGGCCCGCCGGTGCGGAGTCTCGCGGTGGCGCCGGCACTGCTGGGCGGGGTGGACGCGGCCGTCCGCGCGGCGTTCCGATCGGCCGTCGAGGGGCTGAGCGCCGACGAGGTGGCGCTGCCGGCCGTGGCGGAGATGCTCGAGGCGTTCCGGCTGGTGCAGGCCGCGGAGGCGTGGCGGTCGAGCGGCTCGTGGGTCGCGGCGCATCCGGGAGTGCTGGCGGCAGACGTGCAGGCGCGCTTCGACGCGGCCTCGCTCGTCGACGAGCAGGAGGAGACGGCCGCGCGGGCGCGGGTCGCGGGTTTCCGGCAGGCGCTCGACGGCGCGCTCGACGGGCGGGTGCTGCTCCTGCCGTCGGCGTCGTCGGTCGCGCCGACCCTCGACGCGTCGGTCGAGACGATCGACGCGGCACGGTCGGCGACGCTCGGCCTGACCTGCGTCGCGGGGATCGGCGGGTATCCGGCGCTGTCGGTGCCGCGGCTGAGCGTCGACGGTGCTCCGGTGGGGCTCTGCCTGGTCGGGCCACGCGGATCGGACCTCGCGCTCCTGGAGCTGGCCGGCGCGCTCTGAGGGCGCGCTCCGAGTGCGGGTGGGGGGCATCCCGCGCCCGCAGGAGCGCAGCATGTCCCGCGGTCAGAACGGCGGCGGCGCATCGCTGAAGCTCGGCCTGCGCGGTGGCCGCGGTGGCGCGGGCGGATCGGGGGGACGGGTGACCACGCGGCGGCCGGTGGGAGTGGTCCAGTCGGCCGAACCGTCGGGGTGGAGCGTGTAGGTCCAGCGGTCGCCGTGGCGGACGTGGTGGTGGGCGACGCAGAGCGACGCCAGGTTGTCGAGGGCGGTGGCGCCTCCGTGACGCCACTCGAGCGTGTGGTCGGCCTCGGCGGTCGCCGCGGGCCGGGTGCAGCCGGGGAAGCGGCATGTCCGGTCGCGCAGCTGGAGGGCGAGGCGCATCCGCGGGGGAGGGAGGCGGTGCGTGCGTCCGACGGAGACCACGGCGCCCGTGCTCGGATGGGTGAGCACCGGGGTGACGGCCGAGTCGGCTCCGAGGAGCTCGCGCGCGACGCCGGCCGGGATGAGGCCGTAGCCGTCCAGTTCCGCGGGGGTCTCGTCCTGTCCGGCCGCGTTGCTCGCGGCGAGGGTCAGACGCACCTCGGCCCGGATGCCGCGAGCGGACGTGCGCGGACGCTCGTCGCCCGGCGCCGTGCCGGATACGTCGCCGTCGCAGAGCAGGTCGACGAGCGCGTCGGCCCGCAGCTGCGCGAGCGTGCGCTCCTGCGCCGGACCGCTCCCGCCGCCCGTCCTGTCGCCGTTCCCGTCGCGGAGGGTGCGGGCGATCCGGTCGAGCCGCGCGAGCGCGCCCATCGCGGCCGGAGCGGGGAGGGTCGCGCAGAGCGTGGCCATGCCGTCCTGCTCGGGCGAGACCCAGACGGCCCGGTCCTCCCGGGCGCGAGCGTGGCGATCGGCGAGGGGCACGTCGTGCAGTTCGTCGCGCAGTCGGACGAGGCGTCCCCGCAGCTGGGTCGGCGTCATCGAGGCGGCGAGTCCCGCAGCGCGCTCGTCGAACTCCGGGAGGGAGGCCGGCGGCAGGGTCGCGGCGACTCCGCAGATGATCTGCCCCGCCTCCCAGCGCAGCCGCGCCTCGGCCAGCGCGGCGCGCGTGCACGGGAGGTGCTCGACCAGCAGGCGGGCGTGCTCGAGCTCCCGGGCGGCCACGCGCTCGGACACGGCCAGCGCTACGGCGAGCTCGGCCCGCACCGAGCGCTCCACGAGGTCGCGCGACTCGCTGGGTGACCCGCCGCGAGCGAACGCCTCGGGGCGGCGGAGCGCAGCCCTGTACGCCTCGTGCAGCGCCTCGGCGGAGGCGAGGTGGAGCGGAGCCGCGGACCGGGCGAGCAGCGCCGCACGGTCGCCGAGGGCGCGGACCTCCTCGAGTCCCTGCCGCATCCGATCCGCCATACCTGTATTGAATCAGCGACCACCGACACCCGGGCCGCAGAGGCGTCCGATCAGGAGAATCAGACCCTGAGCCGCCCCTGTGGAGGAGCGCTGCGCCGCCGGAGGGGTGCCGAGACCCCGACACGGCTCAGGAGGGTCCGCGGAGGACCGACGTCAGCGTGAGCAGGATCACGACGACGCCGACGACGACGAAGAGGGCGCCTCGCGCGGCCATCACGACGGGCGACTGCGTCCTCGGCCCGACCCTCTGCCCCCGCCTGCGCAGCTGGTCACGGGCCCGCGCGGAGATCCACTCGCGCCGGCCGATGAACACCGCTCCGAAGACGATCGCGATCGGCGCCCAGACGAGAGCGACGATCTGGTCCTCGGTCACCGGCCGGTGACCGTTCGGTGCGGCGCTGTCCTCATGCCGACCAGTGTCCCGCGGACCTCCCGGGTGACCCGCCGCACCTCGCGAAACACCGGCGAAACGTCCGTCGCATAGGCTCTCCGGGTGAAACGACTGTTTCTCTCCCGCTCGTGAAGAGGTGGCCCATGACCGCGCCCGCACCGTTCCTCCCCGTCGATCCGCCGCCGCGCCTGCTGATGGGGCCGGGCCCGATCAACGCGGATCCGCGCGTCCTGCGTGCGATGTCGGCGCAGCTGGTCGGGCAGTACGACCCGTTCATGACGGCGACGATGACGGAGACGCAGGAGCTGTACCGGCAGGTGTTCCGCACCCGCAACGAGAAGACGATGCTCGTCGACGGCACGAGCCGTGCGGGCATCGAGGCGGCGCTGGTCTCGATGCTGGAGCCGGGCGACCGCGTGCTCGTGCCGGTCTTCGGGCGGTTCGGGCACCTCCTCCGGGAGATCGCGGAGCGCTGCGGCGCGGAGGTGCACGTGATCGAGGCCGAGTGGGGGCAGGTCTTCCCCGTCTCGGCGATCGCCGAGGCCATGGCCCGGGTGAAGCCGAAGATGCTGGCCGTGGTCCACGGCGACACGTCGACCACCATGGCGCAGCCGCTGGAGGAGCTCGGCGCCCTCTGCGAGAAGCACGGCGCCCTCTTCTACACCGACGTCACCGCCTCCCTCGCGGGCAACGCCTTCGCGACCGACGACCTCGGGCTCGACGCGGTCACCGCGGGGCTCCAGAAGTGCCTGGGCGGCCCGTCCGGATCGGCGCCCGTCACCTTCTCGGAGAAGGCCGTCGCGGTGATCGAGTCGCGCAGGAGCATCGAGGCGGGGATCCGCGACGAGGGCGACACCGTCAGCGCCCGCCGCGTCCGCTCCAACTACTTCGATCTCGGCATGGTCTTCGACTACTGGGGGCCGCGCCGCCTCAACCACCACACCGAGGCGACCACGATGCTCTACGGCGCGCGCGAGTGCGCCCGCATCGTCGTCGAGGAGGGCCTGGACGAGACCGTCGCCCGCCACGCGCTGCACGGGTCGGCGATGCTCGCCGGAGTCCGCGGCCTCGATCTCGAGGTGTTCGGCGACGTCGGGCACAAGATGACGAACGTCGTCGCTGTGCGCATCCCGCAGGGCGTGAACGGGGACGCGGTGCGCGGGGAGATGCTCGCCGACTTCGGCATCGAGATCGGCACGTCCTTCGGGCCGCTGCACGGGAAGGTCTGGCGCATCGGCACGATGGGCTACAACGCCCGGACGGACGCGGTGCTGACCACCCTGGCGGCGCTGGAGGCGGTGCTGCGCCGCGCGGGCGCCTCCGTGCCGGTGGGCGGCGGAGTCGCGGGGGCCTACGAGGTCTACGGGGCGGCACGCGCATGACCGGCACCACCACGGACCCCGCCACCACGACCCCGGAAGCCGGTGATC